>DATFKV010000410.1:0-2256 GCA_035268465.1 Cryomorphaceae bacterium
TTCATCTATGACGATGGATACCTCTGTCATATAGGCTTCCATCTCCGATTTTCTTAAGTCGGAGTGAAGTGCTTTGAGAATGGCTTTTTCATTTCGCTTCACTGCATCTTCCAGTCGCTTCAACTGATTAGATCTGAAAGAATAATCGAGGGTAGCTCCTAAATCAAAGAAGTCTCTTTTTGCATCGAATCGGGCATTGCTCATAAGATTTTGAATTTGGTGCGGGGCGTTTGTCCTGACTAAATTAAAAAATCAAAATCAAGGACAGAACGCTTCCACTTGCTTAGGAATAGTAAATCCGTCTGCTTCGGCCAAGGTCATGAGTCTTTTGAACTCCTCGCACATGCCTTTGAAGTAATAATTCAGCCCTTCGAGAAATAGCTGTGCTGCACTCTTTTCAGGAATGCTTTTCAGCACTTTAAGGGATTTGTCATAATCTCCCGTTATCAAGTATGCGAGCGCTAAATCTTCTTTTGAGGAAGGGTTGATGTGAGGGTTCATGCTATCAAATAAATAACTGTCGAATATTCGACGGTTTAATTGATAAAAGCGATCTATTCCATACAATTCATAATTGGCAAAATTCCGCTCCAGTAGATAGCGAAGGTCTGAGCCTCCCGTGGAATTCATGAGTAATCTGTCTTTGCGCAGATCCAATTCCATACGCTCTGAACCAATTACTTCGGCGAGGTTTTCGCTTGTTGCCGAGGTGGATATGCGTTGCGCGGCAAATTGATATTCGTCAAAAAGCAGATTGACCAAAAGGCCTATTTCTCTGTCTTCAATTCTTGGTATGGCAGAGTTTGCGCTGTCGAAAAAAGAACGATCACCGTAGACGTCATCTGCCGTTTTAAAAATTACCGAGTTAAATGCCAGTTCATATTTTGCATTGGCACCCGCCGTTCTGGCAGGTCTGCCTGAAGATTCGAAAGAGTTTCTTCTGTAGTTATTATTCTCGGGTATGCGATTTGTATTCAGGGGCTTATCGCGCTCCCAGAAGATCAGACCTACATTTAAGGAGCTACCGCCTTTTTCTAGAGTTTCCAAGGCTTTTATATCCAAGACAGAGCGACTTAGAGCCCTTTCTTTAGTGATTCCTTCTGCGGGTTTTGGTAGAATTGCCGCCAGAGCGTAATCGTGGTAAGGTTTGTCGTGTATAAAGACGGGAAGGTCGACAGAGCCATTTTCCAAAGGCATTTTGACCAAGGTGTTGATTCGTCGTCCGCTGCCATAATCGAAACTGTAATTCCAAAGCAGGTAATTGAGCCGATTTGAGTCCGAGCCAAAATCGAAAGTCAGTCTCATCTCAAAATCTTCTATGGACTTACCTTTTATGATTGATTCAATGGGCAGATCGCCTAAATCCTCTCCGAATACTTCATACCTGAGAATGGTGTTTTCATCTTCGTCAAGCCAAATGAGGGCAGAGAGAAACTCGGGGACTTTTGAGGTCAACTTAAATTCAGATATTCCCGTCTCGTGGTTGTATTTAGTCAGGTCTATTTTAAAATCCTTGTAGATACTTCTCTTGCCAAGTCTTCCCGGATGGAGAGGCCAAGCTGATACCTCTGATCGTTCGAAAGGCGCGAATCGACTGATCAAAGTGGATGTATGTACGTTAAAAAATTGAAGTGTACCGGTAGTGTCGATATTGGTTTGCACATAAGAAAACCTCCATTCTTCAGGTACGCCGGTATCGTCAATCTTTACCGTACCTTCTCCTTCCAAAATTTCGATAGGCTCATCCTTCAGATATGATCTCACAGTGAGTTTCCCTTTTACCGATTGGCTCATCGAACTGTTTCTGCGCTTTTGGAAAGCTTCGAAAATAATTTCAGCCCACCGCTTATCGGTATCGGCCAAAACATTTACTTCACTCAATTCATTCAGTTCTTGTTTTAAGGTGACAATCGGGAGTTGCGCAAGCTGAGCCGGTTTAATCTCTACGGCTTTGTATCCCAAATGTGAGATGCGAAGGGATTCGGTGCTCACGAGCTTTTCTTGAGAAATGGTGAAGAAGCCGTCTTCATTGGCTATGATACCCGCAGACCCCGGCAGAAAGCGAATAGTGGAGAAGGGCAGAGGTATACCTTCTTCACTCACTACGCGCTTTTTGATAAAATCTTGGGCACCTGCTACAAAGGCCAAGAGGATAAAAGAGAATACTGCCATGTATTTCATGGGTGCCAAGTTAAAAAGGGAGTTTTTTGAAAACTCATCCTCTGAAATAGCTTTTTAACAAAAAGTTGAGAATCT
>DATFKV010000411.1:0-4030 GCA_035268465.1 Cryomorphaceae bacterium
AGTTCTTGCTTGCCATATCGGGTCAACTGGACAAAAAGGACGTTTATTATTTCACCCAAGAACTTTTAGATGCTTCGATCATCCGAATAAAGGTAAATCCGAAAAGTGTCTTGCGGGCTAACTTACCCACGAATTTGGTCACTCCTGACCTCATGGAATTTATGTTCATGGATATTTTCTCCGGCCCTGCTGCGGTAGCCAAGTACGACTTTGATAGTCTCATGGTTCCTTTCAGATGTGTGGCGGCAGACATCTCTAAAAAAAAAGAAGTCATATTCTCTGAAGGGAGTTTGTCGCGGGCTCTGCGTGCCTCCTCTACCTATCCATTTTACTTTCAGCCAATTTCTATCGACAGCACACTATTATTTGACGGAGGCTTGTATAATAATTTCCCCTCTGATGTGATGTACGATGAGTTTCTGCCGGATTATATCATAGGCAGCAACGTGGCATCGGCAATTGATCCTCCTACAGAAGATGATCTGTTCTCCCAGCTCAGGAATATGATTAGCAGTCAGAGCGATTTCACTTTGCACTGTGAAAACGGTGTCCTGATTCATCCGCCTTCTGAACTTGGAGTATTTGATTTTTCCTCCATAGATCAGCAAATCGAGAGCGGTTATCTGAGTACCCTCATGAAGGTTGATGAAATTTTGGAACATGTGCGAGACCGACGTACAAGGGAAGAATTGGATAGCCTCAGAACCGCATTCAAATCTCAAATACCTGAAAAATACATTTCCAATATCAATATTCTGGGCGATTTGGGAGTAAAGCAAAAAGCCTATATAGCCAGTACATTAGGACCGGAAAAGTATCAATACACCTTTACCTTTTCTGATTTTAAGCCCCAATTTCTTCGACTTGCTCAGGATGGAAAGATCAGAAACACCCAGCCCTACGCCACCTATAACGCAAGTGAAGATGCCTATGACATTGGACTGAAAGTTCGGCAAGAAAAAGACTTAAAACTTTTTTTCGGAGGGAATTTTTCTTCGCGCCCCGTCAATTTTGGCTACGTTGGTGTTAAGTACAATCTTTTCGGAAGAACTTCGACCAGTATTATGGCCAACAGCTATTTCGGTAAGTTTTATGGCTCAGTCTTACTGCGAGCCAATATGGATTTCGGAGGGAAAAAACGATTCAGTTTTGCACCACATGTGGTACTGAATCGCTGGGATTATTTCAGAAGTTTTGCGACTTTTTTCGAGCTTTCTCGTCCTTCCTTCATTGTAAAAAGTGAAACCTATGGTGGCTTAGATTTTATCGCCTCATTGGGCAATAATAGCATCTTCATTGCCGACGTAGACTATGGCGAAACCGAAGACAGGTATTACCAAACCGAGGATTTCACAGTTGCAGACACAGCAGATGTAACCAATTTTACCCTGGGGACAATAGGAGCAGGAATTGACAGAAACACACTGAATCGAAAGATCTATCCCAACAGTGGTACTCGATTAGAAATTTCAGTAAGAGGCGTAATGGGTCAAGAACTAACCCAATACGGCACCACCAACCTTGAAGATTCGTTTGAATTTGAAGACCATCACGAATGGTTTGAGGCGAAATTCAAATACCAAAACTACTTTGCCGATTTTGGTCCCGTGACTTTTGGATTTGATTTGGAAGCGTTGTATTCGAACAAGCCATTCTTTGAAAACTACAATGCTTCTTTGATTTCTGCACCTGCCTATACCCCCATACCTGAGAGCAGAACCATCTTTCTCAACGAATTCAGAACAACTGAATATGCAGCACTCGGACTGAAATCAATCTTTGAGATCAGAAAGAATATTGAATTGAGGATAGAAGGCTATGCTTTTCAGCCAGGTAAAGAGATCATAAGAAACGGCTCGAATGATGCCGAGTTTACTGAACCCTTTGAAGATCGCTACTTCATCGGAGCATCTGCTTTGGTATTCCACAGCCCCCTGGGGCCTGTAAGCTTGAATTTGAACTACTACGATAGTCGAGAAGACGGTCCTTGGAGCTTCTTCTTCAACTTCGGATACACCATTTTCAACAAAAGTGTATACGAGCTCTAGGCTTGTGCGGTAGGCCCTCCGAAATTCATCGGTATGCCGCCACCGCCGTCATTAGGCTTGCTTTCAGAGATTTTGCCATGAACTGCCTCGTACTTTTGGATATTGTCTTGCAATGCACGCATCAAACGCTTGGCATGTTGAGGTGTCAGAACGATTCTAGCCTTTACTCTGGCTTTTGGCATGCCAGGCATTACGCGAATAAAGTCTGCCACAAACTCTGCATTGGAATGAGTGATGATGGCAAGGTTTGAATAAATACCATCTGCCACGTCTTCTTTCAACTCGATGTTGAGTTGATTTTTATTCGGATCGTTATTCTGATTTTGATCGGCCATAATTGATAAGATAAAAAAAGGCCATCCGCTTTAGTAGGATGGCCTTTTGTTTTTATTTGAAGTTATTCTCCAGCCTCCACTTCGGTGACTTCGGTGCTCTTTTTATCTACGAGTTTCTCGTATTCTTCTTTTGAGCCAACGTTTACCTTTTGGAATTTGCGGAGACCTGTTCCTGCAGGGATCAAATGTCCTACGATTACATTTTCCTTCAATCCCAACAGATTGTCTCTTTTTCCATTAACGGCAGCTTCGTTGAGAACTTTTGTAGTCTCTTGGAAAGATGCCGCTGAGATAAAGCTCTTCGTTTGAAGAGAAGCTCGAGTAATTCCCTGAAGTAGTGGACGCGATGTAGCAGGAATTGCTTCACGTGCTTCGATTTGCTGCATGTCCTTGCGCTTCAACTGAGAGTTTTCGTCACGTAGCTTTCTGGCAGAAAGGATCTGACCGGGCTTAATGTTAGCAGCATCACCAGCGTCAACGACTACCATCATTCCGAAGAGGCTGTCATTCTCCTCCATGAAGTCGATCTTTTCAACACTTTGCTTCTCAAGGAATCGAGTGTCGCCCTGATCTTCTATGATCACTTTACGCATCATCTGACGAACAACGATTTCGAAATGCTTGTCGTTGATCTTCACACCTTGCAGTCGGTATACCTCTTGGATCTCATTAACCAAGTACTCCTGCACTCTGGTAGGTCCTTGAATTGCCAATATATCGCTTGGTGTGATTGCTCCATCAGACAGGGGCTGACCTGCTCTTACAAAGTCATTCTCCTGAACCAGGATGTGCTTGCTCAGCGAAACCAAGTACTTTTTGATTTCACCGGTCTTGCTCTCTACCATAATCTCGCGGTTACCCCGCTTGATTTTTCCATAGGAAACGATACCGTCGATTTCACTTACCACCGCAGGGTTTGAAGGGTTACGAGCTTCGAAAAGCTCGGTAACTCTGGGCAGACCACCCGTGATATCTCCCGTTTTACCGGAAATACGTGGAATCTTCGCAAGGATAAATCCGGAGATGATCTCTTTACCTTCTTCAACGTTAACGTGAGCACCAACAGGCAAGTTGTAAGTTTTTACAACCTCTTTGGATTTCTTATCAACGATGAGAATTGCAGGGTTCTTTTTCTTATCACGACGCTCAGTGATAACCTTTTCACGATAACCGGTTTGCTCATCAACTTCTTCGCGGTAAGTTATTCCCTCCTCGAAGTTGTCAAATTTGATAGTACCCGCCGCTTCTGAGATAATCACGGCGTTGTATGGATCCCACTGGCAGATAACTTCTCCCTTCTTCACTTTAGATCCACTCTTGACAAAGAGCATTGCTCCGTAAGGAATGTTATTGGTAGCGACTACCACACCGGTCTTTGCATCTATGAGACGCATCTCACCGGAACGGCCTACCACAATGGTTTTCTTAGTTCCGTCAGGAGCTTGACTTTCTACGGTTCTCATTTCCTCCAACTCAACGGTCCCGGCAGCTTTTGCTCTAATTTCTGACTCGTCAGCGATATTAGAGGCCGTACCTCCAACGTGGAATGTACGGAGTGTAAGCTGTGTTCCCGGCTCTCCGATAGATTGCGCAGCGATAACCCCAACAGATTCTCCTCTGGTGACCATTCTGCCTGAGGCCAGGTTT
>DATFKV010000412.1:0-5008 GCA_035268465.1 Cryomorphaceae bacterium
AGACCAATGGGGTGGATTCGAAGACTGGATTGAGCTCTACAATGCCGGGAGCAATCCCATCAATTTGGATGGTTATTTCTTAAGTGATAGAATCGGGGAGCCTACTCAATTCGTTTTTCCCGATACTACACTGATGCCCGATGACTATTTGATCATTTGGTGCGACCAAGGTCTGATGGAGCCCGGCCTTCATACCTTCTTTCAGCTGGGAGGTGACGGAGACGACATTCTCCTGTCTGATTCGGACACACTCACAGTTGATTATGTGCGATTCGGTGTAATCACCCCCGACGAAACGGAAGGCAGATTTCCGAATGGAACGGGTCCGATTTCGTGTATGCTACCCACACACGGCCAGAGCAACGGGGGAGTGGTGAGCACATTTAATCAAGAAGAAACTTTGGAATTTAAAGTATTCCCAAATCCGGCTTTCGGCTCAGTGACAATAGAGGCTGAAGAGTTTCAGCCGGGGCAAGTTCAAGTCTTTTCTTCCGTGGGCTCTTTGGTGTATCAAGCAAGTGTTCTACAAAATCGGCAAGCTATCGACTTATCTGCGCTTCCTGCGGGTTTTTATGTTCTACAGTTCAACAATAGGATTACCAAACTCGTTATCAAATAATCATGCAACTTTAGGGCAAACTTAAGCGTCAGAGTAGTGCAAGATTTTTGAACCATTATTAAAACCTCATTGATGAAGTTGAAAGCTGTACTGTTAATTCTATTTGCACCCTGTTGCCTTTTCCTGAATGCCCAAGTTGTAGTCAATGAAATAAGCGCGGCAAACTTCGGTGGATTCGCTGATAATTATGGCGACTACGAAGATTGGATTGAACTTTACAATACCGGAGGGGCAGATGTAGATCTTTCGGGCTATTGGCTCAGCGACGATGAATTGGAACCAATGAAGTGGGAAATTCCTGCAGGCGTTTCAATTGCCGCAGGTGACTACTTGTTGATCTATGCATCCGATAGAAATGAAAACGCAGGTGGAAACTTACACACGAGCTTTAAAATAACTCAGGCTAAACAAGAAGGTGCCGTACTTTCAGACCCCGCCGGTACCATAATTGATTCATATCTGCTCACCATTGCCAATCAACAAAACCACTCCAGAGGAAGAATTACGGATGGTGCAGTTGATTGGGGAGTATTTACCACTCCTACTCCGGGAGCGGCAAATGCCGGGGCTTTGGGTGAATATGTGCCATTGGAAATAGTGACAGATCCGGGGTACTATTCGGGAACCGTGAATGTTGAAATTCAATCGGAAGATCCAAGTGCAGCCATTCATTATACTACTGATGGGACAGTCCCTACAGAAGCATCTCCTTTGTACACGGGCCCTGTTAATCTCACAGAGACTGCCGTAGTCAGAGCCAGAGCTTTTAATGCTGCCAACAATCCACCTAGTTTTGTTGAGACCAATACTTACTTTGTAGATGACACCCATGGTGTTTACATCGTATCCGTAAGTGGAGATCAATTACCGACCTTGCTCGGAGGCAGTCAGATTGAACCGATCGGTCATTTTGAGCTTTTCTCTGCGACGGGTGAATTATTGGCGGAAGCCAACGGCGACTTCAATGAGCACGGAAATGACTCGTGGGCCTACCCACAGCGTGGGATTGATTATATCACTCAAGATGAGTTTGGTTACGGTAACGAAGTGATTTACCCAATCTTTGAAAACAAAGACAGAGAGGGATATCAGCGGTTGATTCTAAAAGCTGCTGCCAGCGACAACTATCCCTTTGAAAACGGAGGGGCTCACATCCGCGATGCCTACGTTCAGTCACTTTCCCAATTGGCCGATTTACGGGTAGATGAGCGAACTTATGCCCCGTGTATTTTGTATTCAAACGGAGAATACTGGGGTGTTTATGAAATTCGTGAGAAGGTAGATGATCTGGATTTTACAGACCACTATTACGACCAAGGTTCCGGTCAAGTTGATTTTTTGAAAACTTGGGGAGGAACTTGGGAAGAATATGGATCTGCTGACGATTGGGACGATTTGCGGGATTACATCCTTGCTAATGATATGACGGATGCTGCCAATTACGATTACGTCAAAGGTCTTTACAATACAGGCAGTTTAATTGATTATTTCCTGCTGAACTCATACATCGTGAGCTCTGACTGGCTGAACTGGAACACAGGCTGGTGGAGAGGTAGAAATCCCGATGGTGACAAAAAGAAGTGGCGATACATCCTATGGGATATGGACGCCACTTTCGGACACTACGCAAATTTCACGGGTATTCCTGATCAGAGTCCAAATGCAGGACTTTGTGATCCTGAACAATTGAATGATCCAGGTGGTCAGGGGCATGTCCCGATTTGGAATGCACTTTTGCAAAACGAAGAATTCTTTGCCGATTATATCAATCGATATTCAGATTTGGCTTCATCGTCTTTTTCGTGTGAATTTATGTTGAATCATTTGGATAGCTTGATTCTTTTGATTGAACCGGAGATGCCGGCGCATGTAGATCGATGGGGTGGAACTATGGCAGAATGGCAAGGAAATGTGCAGAATGTGAGAGACTTTATAGAAGAGCGCTGCGAAGTAATCAACAGCGGAATAATCGATTGCTATCCTGAATTGGACGGTCCTTATGAGGTGGTCTTTTATGCCGATCCGCTTGATGGCGGACGCATTGATTTGCCGTCGTTTGAAATTGACACTTATCCATACAACGTAACTTACTTTGGCGGAGTAAATGTCAATTTGGATGCCGACGAAAATGAAGGGTTTGTTTTCAGTCATTGGACGGCAAATAATACCGTTATCACCGACGAATTCAGCGAAGAGATCATGGTGAATTTCACGGCAGATGATACGCTCATCGCTCATTTCGTCCCCGACATTTCTTATAGTCTCACTCTGGATGTAGAGCCCGCCAATTCGGGATCAATCACCATCGGAGGTACTACATATACTTCTTTTCCCGTCACGATAGATTTGGCCGAGTCCGTGGAATACTCAGCAGAGGCTGAGCCCATTACCGGTTATGGTTTTAGCGATTGGGAAACAGGACTAGCATTGAGTCCCACAGTCTTGAACGATAGCGTAGGTTTTAACATGACGGAGAATCAGACACTCACTGCACGATTCTTTGAAATCATTAATGAAATAACTTTTGATGTGGCTCCTGAGGGAGTAGGCGAAATTATGGTGGGTGATACGGCAATTCCAGTATACCCCACTTCTATTGATCTGCCTGAAGTGGCAATGTTGGAGCTAGAGGCAAAACCTACGGCACCTTTTTACGCATTTTCACATTGGTCCTTTTTGAACGCTACTCCCGATCCCGATGAAGAAACGGCTGAAATAACGGTGCAGTTTGAAGATCCTGACGTGGTAGTCGCAAACTTTGTGGAACTCCCGAACTACTCGATTTTAATTGAGACTGAACCGGAAGAAGCGGGATGGGTCAGACTACCCGATACGCTTTTGAAAAAGCTCCCTTACCAAACGGTCATGCTCGGAAATGAGAATATTGCAATCGAAGCCATAGAAAGAGGCAAATACAAATTCTCTCATTGGGAAGTGAAACTAGGCGCTGCGGCTACAAATGAGAGTTTCCCGCTCTTGAATTACGCGTTTTTTGCACCTACCCATTTGGTGGCCCATTTTGAAGAACGACTCAATTCGGTTTTCATTCCAAGTAGCTTTACTCCGAATGGCGATGGTTTGAATGATATCTTAAAAGTTTATGGAAACGAGGTCTCTGCTGAAAACTTCAGACTATCAATTTTAAACAGATGGGGTCAAGAGATTTGGTCTACCAGCGATATCAATGACGGATGGAACGGAGGAGTAGAAGGAAGCAATTATTTCGTTCCTCCCGGATTCTATTCCTATTTCCTTCGCTACAGAAATGATATCACGGGCGATGTAATTCGTACTTCGGGTACCGTGCTTCTTATTCGCTAAGCTTAACATTGAGTTAATTTTCGATATTAGCAGCTTCAAAGCGAAAGTATGATTCGAGTCTCATTTGTTATTTCTGTAATCTGTCTTATGTTCTTCTCTTGCGAAGATCAACCGGGGGAGGGAGGGAGAGCATCTATCCAAGGAAAGATTTATGTCAAAGATTTTAATGGGAACTGCACTGTTCTTCTTGATTCATTTTATGGAATAGACGAAGAGGTGTATATCATAGCGGGAGACGACCCTTCTCATTTTGAACGCGTGCGTACCGGCCCTGACGGTACTTTTTGGTTTCCTTACTTAAGAAAAGGGAAATACGAGGTCTACGCGCTTTCCGAGCCTTGCAACGTAGCAGGAGAGCTCGAGGCAGTCAGTGTCAGCGTTGAAATAAAAGACCGAAAAGAAGAAGTTATTTTAGATGATATTATTGTATTGAGATGAGATTAGCCGTTCTATTGATATTTTCACTCTTGGTTGCCGGATTTTCCTTTGGACAGTCTTCCAAAATCATTCGTACCTATGGAATTAAAAAAAAGACGGAGACCATAGTCAAGTACGACGGTGAAACGGAAGTAGCCCGCTATGTAGACGAGGTTGAGATTTATAATGATGAAGGTGATTGGGTGGAGAAATTGACATACAGTTCAGGAGGCGAGTTGAAACTCCACGAAAAACGAGTTTATGAAGACGATGAAGTAATAGATGAAACCACTATAGATCTGAATGGGTCCGGCATAAAGAGCGCGGAACCACCCGCTTTTGAGCGTGTGCTATTCACGTATGAAAAAGGGGATTTAGTCTTGGAGAAGAGTGTTTCCGCAGACGGAGAAATCATCGAGCAGAAAGAGTTTACCTATAACAAGCTCGGCGATTTAACCGAGGTCGTTACTAAGAGCGGAAATGGCGAAGTGTTGGAGCGTGAGACCACCGAATACGACAACAGAGGGCTGAAGGTGCTGGAACGAGTTTTTGATTCTAAGGGAGCTATTTTAAAAGAAAAGATCTTTCAATATGAGTAGTGACCTACTCAAAGAGATAGAGCATGTTTTAAATCCTTTCGAAAGATTGGGG
>DATFKV010000413.1:0-3492 GCA_035268465.1 Cryomorphaceae bacterium
CATCAGTGTCTCAGGAGGGTCGGACAAAACTACCTATTCCGTCGGTGGGTCATACTTCAGTCAAGAAGGAATAGTAGGAGGAGAAAAAGCCAACTTTGAACGATACAACGGAAGATTGAATTTATCCACCGAAATTTCTGATCGCATTCAATTCAACAGTGTATTGCTCTACACCAATGAAGAAAGAAGCGCTTTGCCCGAAAACGGTATAGGCTCAGTACTTTACAATACCATTAATGCGTATCCCACCGAGCCCGTTAGGCAACCTGACGGATCTTACAGCTATCTGGAACTGGTAAACGACATTATCAATCCGTTGGCTCAAATGGAAAACACTTTTAACGCGGCTTACGTCAATAAGTTTGTTGGGAAGGAAGAGATTGTTGCAGAATTGAATGATCACTTTACCTGGACAAATCGGTTCAACTTCAACTACGCCGCTGTAGATGGAAAGACTTTCTCTCCCTTGGTTTGGTACGGACCTGGAAAAGCGCCGAACACCGCTTTGAATGAAAACCTTGATCCAACCCTGGTTGAGATCGCCGATAGCACATTTTTAGAACGTGGAGCCAGTGTTTCAGAAAACCGCGACACGTATATAGATCTCAATTTCGAAAGTTTCTTGAATTACGAGAGAACCTTTAATGACATTCATTCGGTAAAGGGAACATTCGGTGTATCCGCATTCAGTCGACGTGGAGAAGGATTGAACGCCGTAGCATTCAATATTCCGAATAACTCAGAAGAATTTGCCGACATCAGTGCAAACCAAGCGGCACAAGGATACCTTAATAATGCAGGCTCTTTCCAATTCAGGGAACGATTGCTATCGGCATTTTTCCGAGGTGAATACAAATATGCTGATCGCTATTTGGTCTCAGGAATTATCCGAAGGGACGGTTCGAGCAAATTCGGAGAAAACGAACGCTGGGGAATCTTTCCGACTGTTTCGGCAGCATGGATAATCAGCGAAGAAGAATTCTTTCGCTCAAAGGTGATTGATTTTGCCAAGCTGCGTGTGAGCTACGGCGTATCAGGAAACGATCAGATACCAAATTTCGCTTACCGCGCACTGCTCAACGGTGAAGGAAACTACGTGATTGACAATGTGATTACTACGGGAGTTGCAATCGGTAGGGCTTCGAACCCTGATCTGAAGTGGGAAACCACCAACCAGTTTAACGTGGGGCTTGATCTCTACCTATTCGAAGACTTTACCGTCACAACCAATTATTTTATCAAGAGCACAAAGGATTTGCTATTCCAACCTGACGTCTCCGGATTGCTCGGAACGTACGGACCGGGTGGGTTTCCGCCATTTGTAAATGCAGGCGACGTGAGAAATCAAGGTGTGGAATTGGAACTTGGCTACACCACCAAGCCGGTGAACAACTTTATCTTCTCAGCTTCCTTAAACGGAACTTACATCAAAAATGAAGTCTTGAAGGTACCCGAGGGCGTTGAGTTCATTCCCGGGGCTGCTTTTGGTGTAGGAGGAACGGTAGCTACCAGATTTGAAGAAGGTTTTCCCATCGGCTACTTTGTGGGTTACGAGACGGATGGAATTTTTCAAACCCAAGCAGAAATTGACAATGCCGCCGTGGTTCAGCCGGGGGCCCAACCCGGCGATCTTCGCTTTGTAGATCAAAACGGAGACGGAGAAATCTCTTTCGGTGATGATGCCGACAGAGTGGATTTAGGTTCCCCCATTCCCGACTTCACATTTGGATTAAATCTAAATGGTCGATACAAAGGTTTTGACCTCAGCGCTAATTTCTATGCGGCCATCGGACAAGAAATCATCCGAAACTTTGAACGCTCTCAACCCTATGCCAATCAATTGGGCTATAACTTAGAAAGATGGGCAGGACAAGGTACTTCTAACGATATACCGAGAGTCACTACCGGTTCAACGAGAAATACTGAATTTAGCGATTTCTATGTAGAGGACGGGTCCTTTCTTCGCTTGAGAAACCTGCAACTGGGATACACCCTTCCGGCCAAAGCCTTGGAAAAATTAAAGGTCCGCTACTTGCGTGTGTATGTAAGTGCCAATAATCTTTTAACGCTAACCGGATATTCAGGGTACGATCCCGATATCGGTTCCTTCGGCGGACCCCTCTCTGCAGGAGTTGACTACGGCTTTTATCCACAGGCCACTACAATAATGGGTGGATTTAACATTCAATTTTAATCCCATGAAAAATCGATTCTTAAAAATACTCGGTCTTGCATCTCTGCTTACAGTGTCTCTATGGGGCTGCGAAGAATACTTGGATGTCGATCCTGAATTTACGCAAGACGCTGATAACTACTTTAATTCCGCGGGTGATTATTATCTCGCTCTGATCGGAGCATACGACTTGCTCCAAGGGTCTTTTACCTCCTATTGGGTGGGCGAAATAGCCTCAGATCATGCCATAGCGGGAGGCGAAGGTGTATTTGATACCCAGGGCCTGCACGAGATTGACGACATGCGACACAACGCAGTAAACAATGAACTCCGCAATATTTTTCGCTGGAATTATGCCGGTATCACCCGAGCCAATTTTATACTCGAAAATCAAGATCGGGTAGACTTCCCCGGCAAAGAGGTGATTTTGGCAGAAGCGCGCTTCTTGCGGGCATACTACTATTTCGAATTGGTTAAATTCTTTGGAGGAGTCCCTCTATTGGTAGATGAAAGAATAGGAACGGTTGAGGCAACGGAAATTGATAGAGCATCGGCCTCTGACGTTTATGGGCAGATTGAAGCTGATTTGATTAGTGCCGCCGATGTTTTGAGTTGGAGCGCCCCCGAATTGGGCCGAGCAGATAAAGGCGCGGCGCTTGCATTGCTTGGAAAAGCCCACCTCTATCAAAGAGATTATGAGCAGGCTGCCCTCGTGCTCGATCGTGTAATCACGGAGGGAGGTTATACCCTGATGGATGAATACGGAGAACTTTGGTTTGAGGCCAATGAGGCTAACAACGAGATCGTTTTTGCCATTCAATACTCAGGACAAGAGGGTGGTTCATATGATTGTTTGATTTGTTTAGAAGGTAATGCGGCTCCCGGTTTTCAGGGGATAAGACAGTATGATGGTCCGATTTACGGAGACGGCAATAGCTACAATTTGCCGACGCAAAAGCTCTACGATTCTTTCGACCCTGCCGACCCGAGAAGAGAAGCAAGTGTTTTGGACATAGAGGCTTTTATTGCCGAACAAGAAAACCCGGATGAAATCGAATATGCCATCGGTGGCGGGGGCCATACGGGTTTCTACAACAATAAGTACATCAAACGTTTGGATGAACTTGGCCTTCCTGATACAGATTTGACGAGCCCGTTAAATTACAAAGTGATTCGCTACGCTGACGTTTTGCTAATGGCAGCTGAGGCGCATAACCGCGAAGGTGAAGACGGAATAGCTTTGGGGTACATCAATCAAGTACGCGATCGAGTTGATATGCCCAATATAACTTCGGGAGGTAATCAACTTACTGAAGACA
>DATFKV010000414.1:0-3907 GCA_035268465.1 Cryomorphaceae bacterium
GAGCTGCTGTTATTGGCTCAGGAGCCAATAGAGTGATGGTACCCGTCTGAGTGCAATCATTGGCATCAGTAGCAGTTACCTCATAAGTACCTGCCGTCAGGTTGACGGCCGTCTGAGTTGTTTGATTAGTCGCATCGTTCCAAAGAAAACTGTAGGGCGGAGTTCCACCTGAAGGTGTAACAGTGGCTTGACCATCATTTGCTGAAAAGCAGGACACATTAAATCCTCCCTGAAATGTGGCACTGCTTAATGCCAAGACAATTTCAGGAGCTTCCGTGATTTCTAGCGTTAAATCTTCGGCACAGCCGTCGCGGTCAGTCACCAAAACGGCGTAAACTCCCGGGGATAAGCCCGAAATGTCTTCGTCCGTAGACGAAAACCCTCCCGGGCCAGACCACTGAATTTCGTAAGGGCTTTCACCGCCTGAAATGCTCAAATCAATGCTTCCATCGGCATCTCCTGCACAATCAATATTCACTGAGGTGGCTGCTAGCTCTACGTCGCTAACTCTTATTTCGGCCAAAGCCGAAGACTGACAGGCAGCTGCCGAAACAGTCAAAATATAATCCGTATCGAGCAGGGGGGTAGTAGTTGGCTCTTTTATATTAGGGTCGTCCAAGTAGTCTGTAGGGCTCCAGCTGAAGTTTGCATTGTCATCCGCATCAACCGAGAAAGTCAACGAACTTCCGAGACAGACGAATGCCAAGGGTGGATCGATCGAAACATTTATCGAGTCGTTGATGAACACGCGAATGCTGTCTTGGACAGTCCCTGAGCAATTCGGGTTTCCCACGAAAATATCAATGAACTCTTCTCCTTCCGCAATACCATCATCAATCGGTGTGATGTTGATGGATACCGAGGCTTGATTGGCAGGGATGGTGATTGTTTTGGGAACTGCCGGATCGGGGTCGTCTCCAATCTGAACATAGTCAATTCCGTTGGTAGCAGTTCCATCCACGAAGTAAGTCACCACAGCTTCTTGAGCCGTTACGGGGGTTCTGGTAAATGTGACCGTACCGTTGTTGCAACCTTCTATGGTGGATTCCAGATTGCCTTCATTTGTTTGACTCAAAGCTATGCTGTTGCTTTCGATGGCTTCGATTAAAACCGCAGAATCCCATTCGGGATCAGCGACATCGGCAATCACCAATCGAATAGAGAAGGTATCGCAGGGTGTAACTTGTTTGACGGCCGAAAGCCCGGTGGTCCAAGCGTCATATTGAATGAGAGAGCTCAATCCCAAAGGGTTGCCGACATAAAACTCGGGATTTGAGGCGGGGACGCCTAAGTCCGGATTTCCGCTATTAATGGTATTAATACCTACGGGTGTGTTTGTACCCGGAAGCACGGCTATGTTTTCCAATCCGCCTAATCCGGGGTCTCCGATAATCCCGGGACCACTAATGAAAAATCCGAAAAAGTCGTTAAAAGGTGTTCCAACGTATTCGTCGTATTCTTCACTGGCAAAGGTGAAATTAAAGCGAAGCGTGTCTCCGACAGGTACTACGTCAAATTCAAGAGCGCAGGCATCAAAGCTGCTGTTTCCTGTAATCGTTGTGATTAATGGGTCTCCAGGTAAATTGTTAATGGTCGTGGAAGCTTCCGTATTGTTTGGACCTCTTAGGTTTCCTATGTCACCCGTGGTGAGGATTACCCCTTCTCCTTCGGGAAAGCCGGGTATGCCGGTGATTGAGTATGTACCTGATGCACTATCGGCACAAACCAATTGAGGGTTTAAAATTTGAACACCGTTTCCTGCTATCGCCTGGCTTAAATCCGAAGCCGAGATACCGTACTCGAGATTGATCTGAGCAGAGGCAAACTTGGGAAGGAATAGGGTGACAAGCGCCAGTGAAACAACTAATAGCAGCTTCACAGTTGTGATTTTTAATGCGACTTTCATTGACAAAAAGATTCTAGGTCTAACGCTTTTATGGTGTGAAGAGATTCAATCTTATCTTCAGAGATTACAGTTTTTAAAGAGTTTTTAATCTCTTCTTCTATCTGATGAACTCTTTTGGGATAATCTGCGGGAACAGATATGACAACAGAGTTTTTCAACTTGCATGTTGCGTGAATTTGAAATGGCTTTTCGCCGAATAGATTAGATTTTAAATCTTTTCCGGCATCGACTGATTGTCTAAGCTCTATTTCGAAGTACCTGTAATAGGTGGTAACCTCTTGTGCTTGAGAATAGGAAGAAATGATAAAAAAGCCAACGAAAAGAAAAAAGGTCGACTTATAAGTTTTCAGGGGTGAGAACATAGTCAATAGAGTGTGATTACCGGATAAAAGTAGAATTCCAAATAAGTGTTTGTGGGCGCACTTTTGGAAGTTATAAAGATTCACACTTCAATAACCTCGTTCAGTTCAAAGATCTCTGGCGTAAAGTTTCGAATAAGATGATACCCGTGGCCGTCGACACATTCAATGAAGAAGTACGTCCTTTTAACGGGATACGGATTTGATCGGTAGAAGTTGCCAAGTTTTCAATTTGAATTCCGCTTTCTTCAGAGCCCATGATTATTGCTGCGGGAGCAGTAAGGTCGGCTTCAGTATGCGATACTTCCGCATTCTCGTGACAGGCAATGATTTTCAGGCCACTGGTTTTTAAAAAATTGAGGGTGTCAGTGATGTTCATCGAGCGACAAATGGGAAGTTGGAGTAAGGCTCCCGCAGAAGTTTTAATCGCATCGGGTCCTATTTGTGCCGATCCTTTCGTAGGGATTACTACTGCGTGAACACCTGCGCATTCGGCAGTTCGGCAGATCGCACCAAAATTGCGAACATCAGTTATTCCATCCAAGATCAAAATAAGCGGTGTTTCGCCTTTTTCGTAAAGATCGGGAAGCAGCCATTCAATATTTTGATATTCAACGGGAGAAATATAGGCGATCATTCCCTGATGGTTCTTGCCTGTTATTCGGTCGAGTTTTGCCTTTGGGACATATTGTATGGGCACTTCAGCTTTGCGCAAACCATTTACCACTTCATAAGCAGCGTCTCCTCTCAGCCCTTTTTGAATCAGAACTTTTTCAATCGGTTTCCCCTTTTTCAATATTTCTGAAATAGGGTGAATTCCGTAAGCAATAAATTCCTTGTTTTTCATAATGAGCTAGTATAATCGGCCATTGCGCCAAGCCTCAATGGATCTGTACCAAGATGGTTTGTAATAGTCTTCTCGATTGAGGCGGAAATCGTTTTCTGTAAATGGGTTATCGACCTTGACAAATCGAAAAGTTATTGACATTGGATTTCGTTCTTCTCCGTAGATCCACGATTCCAGTTGGGCAGTTTTGTAAACCTTATTCGGCGCTCCGTAAATGATGAAGATCAATCCTCTATCCGATTTCCAACCTTCTAAATGCGATGAAAACATTCTGTTTGCCGTCTCTACACGGTTGTAGTAGGCCTCAATGTTTTTTCTGGCTCTGTTTCGGTCGCCTGCCCAATCCACCCAGAACTTTTCTATTTCCAGTTTGAGCTCAGGAGCCTCGAGCAGCTTCTTGTACTCCTTGCCGCTAACCAAGTAACGAAAAGGATCAATCATATTCTGAACGTTTTGGACTTCGGGAAACTCGTCCGAAGACACAAAAAGGGTAAAGCCTTCTTTTACGGCCGTATCCACCCGGAAATGGTAAAAGCCCTCTTTCTTTGAGGTAAAATTGATCTCCCCTGAATCTACCTTGAGCAGGAATTGATCGTCCGGATTATAATCGAACGGATTCGGCTCGTAATTAGCAAAAGGTGGCGGCGGCAGTGGAAATGATCGGTTGTAATAGTTGACGTAAATGGCCTGTTTTTCCCGAATATTATAGTTTAAGGAATAAGTGGTATTCGGTTTAATTCTATCGGTAAATAATGGAATAGATGTGCCTTGCTCAAATAAGAGAAAGTTTTCACG
>DATFKV010000415.1:0-2232 GCA_035268465.1 Cryomorphaceae bacterium
GCTCACTCCCCTTAAATGGTGAGATTTTAATCTTGGATCCCTTCAATGGGGAGACCTTTTTTAGTATGAATTTTTCTGATCAATCTCCTCCCATCGCAGTTAGTGTTGAGGAGGATTTCACGAATCTCCTCTTTCGTTTACGCTCAGATGATCAGTATAATAACGGTGTACGGATAGCTTTCAATTTTACGCTTACAGACAATGGCGGGACATATCCCGACGAGGTATCCTTTGATATTTCGCTCAATGATTTTTCCATAGCTTCAGCGGGAGGATATATTGCCCCGCGCACTATTGCGCTGGAGGAGCAAAAGGCCAACATTAGTATTTTCGATGATGACTTTCAGGGCGACATTCTGTTGGAAGACCCTAAGTTGAATCTCTTCTTTTTTAATGGCTTTGGGATAGGCGTTAGACCTGTTATCACACGAATAGTGGGAGAAGATAGAACGGGTGATTCTCTGGTTGTCGACGGGTCGCAAATTGATCAATTGCCTGTAGTCACTCCGGCCCCGGCGCCCGGAGACGTAGGACTCAGTGAAATTCAAATTGAAAATGAAAGTATAAGTCCCTCGCTCACCGACTTTATGGAGTTTAAGCCAAACCAGGTGAGAGGTGAAATACTATTGGAAATAAATCCGGAAAACAACCCATCCAGCTTTATCAGTCAAGGTGCTTCTCTGGATGTAAATTTCGAAGTAGAACTTCCCATTTATGGATCCATCAAAAACTTTGGACTGACAGATACAACGGAAATCGATTTTGGTGATCTGGTAGAATCTGTCGATGATATCCAAGAGATTGAACAGCTTGATATAAGACTCTTTGTAAGAAATGCCCTTCCCGTCGAGGCGGGGGTTCAACTTGTATTTATGGATGATGACTTTAATCGTATTGACTCCCTGTTTGCCGAGCCGTCAATTGTGGTACCCGCGGCGCCGGTCGATCTTTCCGCTCCTGTGGGCACTCCGAATCATGGTCGGGTAATAGGCGAATCGGATGCAAGAATCGATGTTTCAATTCCGCGCGAACGCATAAACGCATTGGAAAATGTCACTCAAGTAAGAGTCGAGGTTTTTGGTTATACGACGGGAAACAATGCCGAGCCGATCAGGCTGTATCCTGAAAACTTCATCGAAGTCAACCTTGCTGCCAAAGCAATTTTCAACCTTGAACTGTAATAAGATGAAACGAATTATTCTCCTTATCGCCGTCTTTCTTACGGCTCAGGTGCAAGCTCAAATGAGCGGTCAAATCGGGCAGTTTACCCTAGTGCCTCAGCGCATATACGCCAACCCGGCTTTTCAGCCAGCCGCCAAGTTGAATATCGCTTTTCCCGCACTGGGAAATGTTTACGTTCAACAAGGCAATAACTGGATACAACCAAAAGATTTTGTCGAAGGTGGCAACTCAGTCCTTTCGCCTGAGTCCATTCTGTCGGCAATTGATGATGAGGCGACGACTTCTTTCTCAACGTCAATAGAACTTTTTCATGCGGGTTTGCGCTTTGGCAAACATTACATCCATATCAGAGCTGCCGAAAGGGTGCAAACCAGACTGAATCTTCCGGTTGATATTTTCAAATTAGCCGTTTATGGCAATGTGGGTTCTTACCAATTTGAAAATAACACGGCGAATTTTTCCAATCTCGCTCTCGATGCCATGCACTTCCGCGAGTATGCAGCAGGCTTCAATACGCAAATTACCGATAAGATTACCGTTGGTGCCACGGTGAAATACCTCTATGGTATGGAGGTGATTCAAACGGAAAGCTCCTCACTAAAACTACGCACCGATCCGGATACATATGTTTTATCCTCTTCCGGTCAATTTGCCGTCAATACCTCCGGCATTAATTCGCTGGTCTCTGATGAGGAGGAAGATATCGACATCAAAGAATACCTCCTGTCAAAACAAAATACCGGTTTTGCCTTTGACATAGGTGGAACTTATGAAGTTATCGAAGGATTGCAACTTCAAATATCAGCACACGACATCGGGTTCATTCGGTGGAAAGACGATCTGGCCAACTACCGCACCGATGATGCGAGTTTTGTTTTCGATGGTGTCGATTTGACGGAGTTTCTGTTTCAAGAAGACGATGACTTTTCACAGGAGTTTGAGGACGAGGCGGATAGCCTTTTAACGGAATTAGAAGAGACTTTTGGCTTCGAAAAAACACAAGGTGATTTTAGGACAGGGCTGAATGGATTTATGCGATACGGTGCGGCA
>DATFKV010000416.1:0-7900 GCA_035268465.1 Cryomorphaceae bacterium
TAGGCAGAACCGACTTACCGGGTGGCAACATGGATGTATTGATGAAATCAATTGCTGATGAACTCCTTCCCCTTTCTGACGAAACAAAAGTGTATGCAGGCCATATGGAAGACACGAGTATTGGAGAGGAAAAAAGAACCAACCCGTTTCTACGCGGGTTGTGAAAAGGCTCTACTTGAACAAGCGCTCTACCGTTTTTCGTTTGGTCTTTTTCTTCGGACATTTTCTATCCGGCTTGTTGTCGAGCATGTAAACGCTGACTCTAAGAATAAAAGGTCGGTATCGCGTATTGAATACTTTAAGAGTGGACTTTAAATCATTGTATTCGTAAATATTCAAAATGGGAGTTTCCAATGTAGGAACCACAAGGATATTTCCCGAGACCCTGAATCCTACTCCTAAAGAATAGTTGGCTTGAAAAATAAAGCGTGAAGGATTCGCCAGATCTATAGGCAAATCATTTTTATTGTAGGTTGAAGCTTCTGCAATTCGGTAATCTCCGTTTATTCCCAATGAATTTTGGACGAATCCGGTTCTGCTGAATTGCTGAATATTGGAGGCCACGAAACTCATGGTAGCATACGAATGGCTAAATGCACCTTCGTTTTGAAGAGCAGAGGGACGGGAGCTAGTCTCCGTTGCCAGATTGGCTTCGAAACGCTCTACTCCTCTAAGTACTTTAATCCCCATATTCAATTGAACATGAGATATCAATCGAGAATTGTCAACCACGTGAAACCTACCGATTTCCATACCAACTCCAACTTTTCCCGCAGGGTTGTAATCAATATCATAAGCGGCTCCACCAGGAAAAAAAACGCGTTGAGAAGGCGCCTTTAGCTGTGGCAACATATAGGTGAGTGCGGGGCTAAAAATCCAACCCCGACGCTCAAAATTTCCATAAGACGGGAATACATCGTTGTATCCACGATGGTGTTGACCAAAACTTTGGAAAGTCAGGAGTGAAGCAAATACAAGTGTGACAAAGAGTCTCAACATTTCATGCAGGTTATTAGTGTGCGTGAAGGGGCTCGTTCCTTACGCTATCTGCCTCACGAAAGTTACTTAATTCCTGCCAACTCCAAGGCTTCGCGTTCTATTTCAGGTGAATCCCATTGAGAAGAAATGTCGGATTTATCCATCACCTGCTCCATGATACGGTCATGCCGCTTTCCTTCTTTTAAAGCTTCGCTGTAGCGAATATGGCTGAAAGTGACCTGAGAGTATAGTGGAATCCACTTCTCACCATGGTGCTCATGGATATTGGCCTCGATTTTTTTGCGAAGAATAAAATTGGGGTCAGCCACGGAATCACGCATCTCGATGTAGTTGCGCATGGCTAGCTCTGCAATGGCGTCGGCGTCGGGCTTGCGCATTTCTTGGAAAGCTTCTAAGGTAGAATCCCAGTTTTCTTCATGCTCTTCAAGCAGTTCATTCATCACCGAACAATCTTCGAAGCCCGAATTCATCCCCTGTCCGTAAAAGGGCACGATGGCGTGGCTTGCATCTCCCATCAGGCAAGTACTTTCCCTGACCCAGGGATAACAGCGAATGATCACCAAATCAGAAAGAGGATGACTTTTGTAATCGCCGACCAAATCGGGCATCATTTCGTAGAAATCAGGGAATTGCTTTTTGAAAAAAGCATCAATGGCCTCATCACTATTCAGATTGGCAAAAGAATTATCGCCTTCGTAAGGCATAAATAAGGTGCAGGTAAAACTCCCGTCGGGATTGGGAAGGGCAATCAACATATAGCCACCACGCGGCCAAATATGCAAAGCGTTTTTGTCCATCAAATAGCTCCCGTCCTCTTTGGCAGGAAGTAAAAGCTCTCGGTAACCGTGTGGAATAAATTCTTGCTGGTAGTTGAACCGGGGGGTCTTTTGCATATCAGCTCGAACGGCTGAAAACGCGCCGTCCGTCCCGAAAATCAGATCAGCTTTTTCTTCAAACTTCTCTCCTGTCTCGTAATCTTCAAAATAGGCGATACTTTTTTCGAAATCGACACCCGTGCACTTGCAATTGAAGCGCATATCAACCTCGTCGTAAGACTCCGCAGCATCGAGCAAAACACAATTCAACTCACCTCGAGAAACGGAGTAAATTGCCTGTCCTTCTTTGCCGTAAGGTTGAAAACTCACATTTCCCTCGGGGTCGTGAATTCTTCTGCCATACATTGGTATGGCCACCTCTCTCACTTTGTCAGAAACGCCGATCATGTCCAAAGCT
This sequence comes from Cryomorphaceae bacterium, assembly GCA_035268465.1. Taxonomy (GTDB): domain Bacteria; phylum Bacteroidota; class Bacteroidia; order Flavobacteriales_D; family Cryomorphaceae; genus JAKVAV01. The sequence goes on from DATFKV010000416.1 coordinate 2,233, forward strand.
TTCCACCCTCTGGTGCTCAAGGCCAGGTTGATGGATTTTCCCGCTTGGAGTTCAACTCCTCGTAAATCGGGACGCCGTTCAATTACTTTCACTTTTAGTCCTCGGCGGGCAAGATTTGCTGCGTGAAGTGAACCGACAAGTCCTCCCCCAATTACCAATGCTTTTTTCATGCTGTGTGTTTTTTTGAATAAGCCGAACTAAGAATTTTCCCAAATTCAAAGGCATCGGCAAAACTATTGTAAAGGGGTACCGGGGCTATTCGGATAACGTTTGGCTCCCTCCAGTCAGCAAAAACACCGCGCTCCTGCAAAAAGTTGAAAAGTTCTTTTCCACGGCCGTGGGCTAAGAGACTCAATTGGCATCCTCTTCTCTCCGGTTCTGTTGGCGTAATGATTTCGATATGAGCATCGTGCTCTTTGGCTACAGCCAAAATTACTTCCTCTAAAAATGCCGTGAGTGTTATGCTCTTTTTGCGCATGCGGTCAAACCCTGCCTGCTGAAATACTTCTAAGGAGGCCAAATGAGGAGCCATCACAAATACAGGAGCATTGCTCAGTTGCCATCCTTCAGCGCCTGAGATGGGTTTGAAACCCTTGTCCATTTTAAAACGCGCATCCTTGTCGTGCCCCCACCACCCGGCAAACCGGGGCAAATCGAAATTGTCGGCGTGTTTTTCGTGAACGAAAATGCCCGAGACGGAACCGGGACCTGAGTTTAGGTATTTGTAAGTGCACCAAGCCGCAAAATCCACATTCCAATTGTGCAACTCGAGCGGAACATTACCCGCAGCGTGCGCCAAATCATATCCCACTACTGCACCGGCTTTGTGCCCCGCTTCAGCAATGGATTTCAAATCGAAAAATTGACCCGAATAATAATTCATTCCGCCCCAGAATACCAAGGCCAGTTCGTCGGCATTTTCTTCGATAGCGGAAATAATATCTTCTTCGCGAATGAGGTGTTCGCCTTTCCTGGGTTCTACTTCGATGATGGCATCATCAGGCTGAAAGCCGTGAAATTTCACTTGAGATTCCAGAGCGTATTGATCACTCGGGAAGGCTTTGGCCTCGCAAATTATTTTGTACCGATTTTCGGTAGGCCGATAAAAACTGACCATCAAGAGGTGAAGGTTTACTGTGAGGCCATTCATATGCACCACTTCATGAGGCATAGCACCCACCAAATCTGCGGCGGGCTTCATCAGCTGCTCGTGGTAGTTTACCCAAGGTCTGCGAGCTTCGAAATGTCCTTCCACGCCGTAATCGGCCCAATCGTCGAGTTCCTCGATCAATATTTCCTTGGCTCTTTTTGGTTGAAGGCCCAAGCTGTTTCCCGTGAAGTAAACAGTGTTGCCTGAATGGTGTTTGGGTATATGAAAGGCATCGCGAAAGGATGCCAACTCATCTTCGGCATCGAGTCTTTGTGCTTTTTCCTGAAGGTGGTTCATGTCGCTTGAAGCGTTAAATTTGCCGCAAATTAAGGTCATTCCCCAAACCGACCAAGAAAAGAGAGAATCTGATATGCAAAGAGAAGAATCTGCCAAATTATTTAAGAAAGCAAAAACCCTATTTCCGGGAGGAGTAAATAGCCCCGTGCGAGCTTTTAAAGCCGTAGGAGGAAATCCACTTTTTATCGAAAAAGCCAAAGGGAGCAAGATCACCGATGCCGATGGAAATGAGTTTCTGGACTTCTGTTGTTCTTATGGACCTTTAATTTTAGGTCACGCCCCCGACGAGGTGATTGAAGCCGTTTCCGAAACGGTGAAGCTCGGAACTTCTTTCGGAGCTCCGACGCGCTTGGAAAACGAATTGGCAGAACTGATCATCAGCAACCACAACTACATTGAAAAAATTCGATTCGTCAATTCAGGAACGGAGGCTGCCATGTCGGCCATTCGCCTGGCCAGAGGGTATACCGGCAGAAACAAAATTATCAAGTTCGAGGGTTGCTACCACGGCCATGTCGATGCACTTTTGGTAAAGGCGGGAAGTGGATTAGCAACATTGGGAACCTCCAGCTCGGCAGGAATTCCGGAGGCTTATACCAAAGAAACTATCGTCCTGCCACTCCACAACAAAGAAGCCGTGGAAGAGGCGGTCATGAAGTTCAAGGGCGATATCGCCTGCATTGCATTAGAGCCGATACCGGCCAACAACGGCCTGCTGATTCAAGGAAGGGATTTCTTGCAGTTTCTGCGGGACGTTTGCGATCGGGAGGATATTCCGTTGTTCTTCGACGAAGTGATCTCCGGGTTTCGAGTGGGCTTTGAAGGCGCTGCAGGATTCTACGGGATCAAACCCGATTTGATTGCTTTTGGAAAGATAATCGGTGGCGGACTGCCGGTAGGCGCTTACGGAGCTTCAGACAAGATAATGAGTTGCGTGGCCCCTGATGGCCCGGTTTATCAAGCAGGAACTTTGAGTGGAAACCCCGTAGCCATGGCGGCGGGGAAAGCACAAATTCAAGCCTGTTTGAAACCCGGTTTTTACGAAGAGCTGGCTGAGAAAACCGGTTCTTTTACCAGCGACGTTAATCAATTTGCGACTGAAAAGAACTACCCGTTTAAGATTTTCCACATTGGTTCCATTTTTTGGGTAGCCTTTACCAATGAGAAGGAAATAGCATCGAGCGCAGAAGTCGACCAATCTGAGATGAGTCACTTTAAAGCTTTCCACGGCGAGTTGCTCGAGAGAGGGGTTTACATCGGCCCATCGGGTTTTGAGGTAGGCTTTGTTTCTCGAGCACATAGCTACGAAGATCTTGAACAAGGTGCAACGGCCATGAAGGAAGCCTTAGATGTAATATTTGGCTAAGAGGAATGATGCTCCCTGAAGAATAAGCATTCCATCGATGGCGATGGAGAAATAAAGCTCGATGCTCTCTGTCTGAGTTTTGGAAATAAGTGCGCCGGATGCGGTCAAAACACTCCAATGAATGAGAAGAATGTTTACGCTAATTTCGTCTAAAAGATAAAGAAAGAGGCCCGACGCAGCAGAGAAAAGCAGAAAAGCCAAAGCGAGGTTTCTGGCTCTCTTTACGCCAAGCATTTGAGGTATCGTTCTTTGTTGAGGCCAATCGACAGGCAAATCGCGAATATCAAATGGTATGGTCAGAGCGGTTACAAACGCAGCTTGCTGAAGGGTGAATAGTACAATTAGAGAGGTATTCCACTCTAACGGGGCAATGGGCAGGATCACGCAAGAAATCGTCCACACCAAAACAATGGTCCACAACTTCATTCCGGGAACGAGCCTCAAGCTAATTTTTCCCCTTTCAGAAGGAATAAACGGATAAGCGTAAGCCAGAGAAATGAGACCGGTCATACCCAGAACGATCAATTGATAGGTGGCCAATTGAAAAACAAAATACCCCATCCCGAAAATTCCGAGAATCATCATTGCCGAGCCAAGTTTTGAGTAGGATTGATCTTCGCTCAAATCTCCGACACGCCTTTGAAAATTGTAGGTGAAGAGAGCGGCGAAAAACGAGAAGCAGGCCAGAGAGTAATCGAGCTCCAGGCCTACGAATGCGGCAGCGCCCAGAACGGAAAAAAAAGAAGCGAAGGAGATGAAGAGATTGGTATTCCCTAAAAAACGCAGGCCGTTTAGCAACGCTTTTTTCAAATCAAAAATTATTGTCGACCACGGCATAAGTGAGAAGCCCCACTACCGTGCCGATAGCACTTCCGAGCAAAGCTTTCCTCGTGTATTTGCTCCGCGCGTACCTCTCGTATCCGGCAGCGTAGTCCTCATTAAACTTATACTTGGAATCCTGAATGTTCTCTTCTTTGATTTTCACTACCGGAATTCGAGCGGTTAAGGCCACCAACGGAGGAACAGCCAATGCCAAAACACTTCCTCGAGAAACATAACCTGTTATTAAACCGACGGCCATCCCCGAGTAAAGCCAGGCGTTTCCGGTCACGCCAAATCGCGCATCGCGTTCACCAATCACAAAAGCACGCATTTCTTCTACCGAGGCTACATTGCCCAAAGGCTCATCGTAGAAATAATAAAGCCTTTCTTCTCCGTTAGCAGGCTGATAGGAGAAAACGGCTTCTCTCTCCATTGCCCCCTCTCGAAGAACAACAGGAACTTCCGAACCTTTCTCCGATGTGGAACCGAGACGATAAGGGTCGTTTGATTTTCGAGCTGAGCGTAAATCAATTCGCTGCCTTTTAAATTGATTTTTATCAAAAGAGTATTGGAGAATGGTAAACGAAGTATCATTAAGATTTTCAACTTCAATCAGCTTCCCGTTCATCAGAAGCAATTGACCCTTTTCCTGAGCATGGATTGACAAAATCATCCCGCACCCCAGAACGACAAACAACAGTCTCAACACGCTGCATTTCAGATGATTGAAAAACATAAAAATTAATTTTATCAGAAGATTTGAACCACGAAGGTACTTAAACCGTTTTGAGTCAATTCATATTATATTTGCACCCTCGAATTCCCACAAAAACCTACTGAAAATGCCCTTACGAAATTTCCCAAAAAGACATATTGGCCCGAGAGATGCTCAAGTGAAAGAGATGATGGCCACCATCGGTTACGACTCATTGGATGAGCTGATCGACAAAACGGTTCCGTCTGATATTCGCTTGAAGGAGCCTTTGGATTTGCCATCATCAAGAAGCGAGCATTGGTATTTGCGAGAGCTGGAAGGACTGGCAAAAAAGAATGATCTCTTTCGCAGCTATATCGGCATGGGATACTACAATACTATCGTGCCGCCGGCTATCCAAAGAAATGTGTTGGAAAACCCGGGATGGTATACCGCATATACCCCTTATCAAAGTGAAATTGCCCAAGGAAGGCTCGAAGCATTGATCAATTTCCAAACCATGGTGATGGATTTCACTTCCATGGAAATCGCCAACGCCTCACTTTTGGACGAAGCTACTGCCGCGGCGGAAGCGATGAGCATGTTTTTCTCGACCAGATCGAGGCAATCGGTAAAAGCAGGGGCAAATCGGTTTTTCGTATCAGAAAGGTGTTTTCCACAAACTATCGATGTGATCAAGACCCGTGCCTTGCCTATGGAAATAGAGTTGATCATAGGAAATCACGAGGATTTCAATATGACCGATTCTTTCTTCGGTGCTCTGCTCCAATACCCTGATGGCATCGGAAGCGCAGAGGACTATCGTGAATTTGTGAATCAAGCGCATGAAGCGGGCGCCAAAGTAGCAGTGGCTTCAGACTTGATGAGTTTGGCTCTTTTGACGCCTCCCGGAGAATGGGGAGCGGATGTGGTAGTGGGAAACACTCAGCGATTTGGCGTTCCGATGGGATTTGGCGGACCACACGCCGCCTTTTTTGCGACTAAAGAGGAATTTAAGAGACATATTCCGGGTAGAATCATCGGCGTTTCTGAAGACCGTCACGGAGAAGCGGCTTTCAGGCTGGCGCTGCAAACTCGAGAGCAGCACATCAGGAGAGATAAGGCTACATCTAATATTTGTACCGCTCAAGCGCTATTGGCAGTTATGGCTTCCATGTATGCCGTATACCACGGTCCCGTCGGACTGAAAACCATAGCTGAGAATATTCATTTAAAAACCACACGTCTCGCTTCGGGGTTGGAAAATCTGGGCTACACCATTCTTAATAAAGTCTATTTCGATACCCTGTTTATAGAACTGCCTGAGGGAGTGACCAAA
>DATFKV010000417.1:0-2509 GCA_035268465.1 Cryomorphaceae bacterium
AGGCAGCGCTTCTTCCAATTTTTTCATCTGCGTCTCGGGAATATTGTTTCCCGAAACGGACAATTTCTTTAAGTTCTTTAAGCTATAGATGGACTCAGGCAAGCTCGTCAAATTGTTATCGGAAATATCCAAAGTTTTCAAATTGGGCATAGATCCGAATGCATCGGGCAGAGTTTCGAATGAATTTTTTCCGACTACCAAAGTCGTCAGTGACGTAAGTTGACCGAGGCAATCGGGAAGACTAGTCAAGCCGATGTTTACCGCTCTGATTGTTTTCAACTCAGGGTAATCGCAAATACTGCCGGGAAGCGCTTTACCCCTCATATTACCATCTACCAGTCCGCTTAATATGAGCATATTATTTTCTACGCGGCCCTCCAGCGATATTTCTTCGTTGGCGTTGTCATTTTCGGCGAGCGGTTGACTCATAAACTCTTCCACGGTCATTTCGCTTATATCCTTTTTGGGAGAGTCGGCACCGTGTTTTTTGGAGAATTCACCATACTTCTCTTCTGCGATCAGAAAGTCAATATCTTCATTGAACTTTCGTCTACCAAGAAGTTTTTTAATGTCCGGAGCACTGACAAAATTCGCCGGACTCAAATTGCCATTGTACTTTTTGACCAGCTCTTGGTGATCTATAAAATCGTGAAATGCTTCGAGTCTTTCCACTTCGTTCTGATTGACAAACCCGTCCTTGGCAAGATTTAAAGCTTCATCCAAGTTTTGATGAGCCTTGGCAAAATCTCCTACAAAGGTGTAGGCGATGCTCAGATTTTCGTGAAGTGCTTGTGCGACCTTCTTATTCACAGCGGCTTTCTTATCGTTTTCGTCGTAGCGCTCCAACCAGGTCTCCCACGTTTCGATAGGGCCATTCAGTGCCGTGTAGTTTCCGTTTTCCAAAGCTGAAACAGCTTCTTCTGCAGCGATTTCAGTGGGCGTATAATCTGCGGCATTTCCCGAGCCATAACCTATTTGAAAAGTCAATGAAGTTTCTTCAAAAAATACATGGTCGTAAATACTTTCCGCTAAATTGCCAATTTGGGTGACGATTCCTTTACGCGCAAGCGAGGCGTCACCGTAGTCAGCAAAAGCAATGTTCAAGTCTTCCTCGCTCTGATAGGTAATCACTTGAATGGAAGTTTGTGAACCTTCATCAATTTTGCGGTGCTTTTCCACCTGTTCATTACCAAATTGAAGTTCCATCTCGGGGTTCAGCTCCCAAGTTTCAATAACTCTAGAAGCATTGCTAGCCTGCACCACTGCCGGCATCCGGTATTTCACAGTGTAATAGTATTGACTACAGCCATCTTTGGGCACCATGCACTGTGCTTTTTTTTGCTCCTTTGAAATGACTGTAGGACTGCCCAAAGCCATTTCAATGGTAACATCACCATCACCACCCACCAGACTAATCTCTTTCGTGGCGAGGAAGTCTACTTTTGATAAGCGCTCAGCATTCGACTTCATCAGATCTATATTGCCAAGATATAATCTCAGCGTATCCTTGTTAAAGGGTAGGTCTCCCGTGTAAACTTTGATACCCAAATTTTCCAAGTCATGAACAGGAACAGAGGGGTATTGGGTAAAATCGAATTTGGCTTTATCTGTTTTAGTGTTCTGACCAAAAACTGTGCTCGCCAGCAAAATAGAAGAAATAAGTAAAAGTGTTTTCATCGTGTTTTTTATAAAATTACAATCGCTTATCAAACTACCTGCCAACAAATTGGGGAGGCCGAATGAGACTCAAATACGAAATTTCAATCAATGGGTTTTGCGGGCGAAAATATAAAATTTGAGCCTTGCCCTAGCGTGTAGTTAAAAATCTCAGGAAATGTTAACAGCAAAGCTATTTAGCGGTGAACAACTCACTGTTTGTCATTCACTTTTCAACTTTATTGAAATTCATCAGGAGCGATTCAGCTTAAAGTGGATTCCATTTTTTCAACCTGAAACGGATGGTAATAAATTAAAGAGAGAGATGAAAGAAGAACATCGCTAGCTGAAGAAATGTCGGCCTGTGGCGAGATGATTTAGACGAGATCAGCGGAATGACGATCATCAAAAAAACAAGGAAAAAGAGATTTCAACTCCATAAAAACTTGATTTGATTCAATTTTTTGCACCCCGAGCTCATAACGTTTCTCCAAAATAACCGAAAATATATCATACTGATATTCTGATCACTTAGAATTAGTCCCGAAGAAATAGTGTCTCATTGCTTCCAATGGAACGTCAGAAAATGTCGCTTTATTGATATTGCGGCTCATTCGATCCAAGAAATAAAACAAACTCAAATGAAAAGACTTCAACTACTATTAAGCATGCTATTGATTGGCAACTTTACACTAATGGGACAAACCTTTGAATGGGGAGGCAGCTTCGGAGGAGTAGGTGATGACGTAATAAGAGCCATGGCCGCAGATGACAATGGCAACGTTTACACCACCGGGTATTTTACCGACACATCCGATCTTGACCCGACTGAAGGAGAAAGCCAACTCGTATC
>DATFKV010000418.1:0-2963 GCA_035268465.1 Cryomorphaceae bacterium
CTGAAAACTGCTCGAACCTCCGCGCTCATCAGCGACGCTCTATCTGTCCACAACCCCATCTAATAAGCAGACTATCGACCTTGCACAACCTGACCATCGACTAGATACCAGCTACGAGCTACGAGCTACGACAATCTAAAAAATCGAGTGCCCTGTCTTCGTCGTGAACTTCTCCAAGAACTTCATGCCGCGGTAGGAATTTCCCTGCGGGTTGAGTTTCGGACTCCACACGGCGATGGAATAGGAACCCGGATTGACCGCCACGATTCCTCCCCCTACTCCACTCTTTCCCGGAAGGCCAACCTCGTAGGCAAACTCTCCGGCCTCATCGTAGAATCCGCATGTCATCATGATGGCGTTTACCCTTTTGGACTGGGAACGCGTGAGGATGCGCTCTCCTGAAATCGGATCCTTACCTCCATGAGCCAAGAATAAGAAGGTGCGAGAAAGCTGGGTGCAATTCATCTTAATGCTGCAGAGGTGAAAGTAAAAGTGCAACACCTCTTCAACATCATTTTCTATGTTTCCAAATGACCGTAGAAAATTAATGACGGCAAAATTCCGATAGCCCTCGGCATATTCAGAAGCGGCGGTTTTATCATCGTAATCGATGGAATCATCTTTGGCCAAGAGCCTGACAAATTCCAAAAATTCCTTTTTCGGATCCTTGAGTAAGCTCACCAACATATCTGAAACCACCAGAGCTCCTGAATTGATAAAAGGGTTTCTCGGAATACCGGACTCATATTCCAAATGCACCAACGAATTGAAAGAAGTACCTGCAGGCTCGACATCAACACGCTCCCAGCAAGAACGTCCGAGATGCTTAAATGCCAACGTCAGCGAAAGCACCTTGGCGATACTTTGAATGGAAAACCGTTCGTTGCAATCTCCCTGTCCACAACTCGAATCGTCAATTGAAGTGAGACACACCCCGAATTTATCGGCATCTACCAGCTGCAGCTCCGGAATGTAAGATGCCACTTCGCCATAATTCTTCATAGCCGACACTTCTTTAAAAGTTTCGGCCAAATTTTCTGAGAGGGTGTTTTCGTGCATAGAACTACGAAGGTATGGATTCACGCCGGGAAGGGAATGTCCGCTGACTGATGGCGTCAGTCAATGTGACTTTCATCGCTTTCAGAACCAACTGAACCTCGTAATTTTAGCTTTTAACAAGACCTAAATGCATATGAGAATCACGATTGTTCTGTCTTCCATTCTTTTGCTGGCCATGGCTCATAGCTGCGGCACGAGCAACGAGAATAGGGAATCTGAGCCCCCCGTTTCCATGATTCAGACCGACTTGAGCCATGGCTTCAACCTCTTGGACAAGAATTGCTTTACCTGCCATTCCCCTAAAGGCACACCTGATTCTCGTGTGGCACCGCCAATGGCTGCGATAAAAATGCACTACATCGACGAGGAGACCTCAATTGAGGAATTCTCTGAAGACCTCATCGCCTTTGTACAAAACCCAACTATTGAGAATGCCAAGATGCAGGGCGCCATCGAGAAATTCGGGATTATGCCAAAAATGGAGTTTTCGGAAAAAGAGCTGCGCGATATAGCCTTTTACATTTTCGAAACGGAATTGGAGGAGTCCGATTGGTTTGAAGAACATTTTCAGCAAGAGCGAAAACGACACCGCAAAAACAGGAATTTGGGTGAGGTTAATTATTTGCAAGAGGGCAAAGAGATGGCCATGCAAACCAAAGCGCAATTGGGTAGCAACCTGATGGCCGCCATTAACGAATCGGGCGCAGCAGGTGCGGTTGAATTTTGCAATACACGGGCTTATCCCCTTACCGACAGCATGGCAGTGGCATTGGGAGCAAAAATCAAACGGGTGACGGATCAACCTCGAAACCCCGAAAACAGTGCGAATGAAGACGAACTCAAATACATTTTAAATGCCAAAGCACAACTTGAAAAAGGAGAAAAAGCTTCACCTCAGTTAACCGACTTAGGAGAAACCATGGTGGGCTACTACCCCATCACGACTAATGCGATGTGCTTGAAATGCCACGGCGAACCAAACAAAGAAATTGATCAAGCCACACTTGATGTACTCAACGCACTTTATCCCACCGATAAGGCAAAAGGTTATGGAGAAAACGAATTGCGCGGGATATGGGTAGTTGAGATGGATAAGCAACCTTCTAAAACCAATGGAAATGTCAAAGGCAAAAGAAAACGCTCCCAATAGTGCGATATACGGACTTGGATTTATCGGCGCGGCTGTCTATTTCATCTCTTCAGCCACAAGTTTTTGGATGGGGGTATTGGGTGTGCTGAAAGCAATGGTATGGCCCGCTTTTCTCGTGTATGAAGCTTTTAAAACAATGGCTTAGCCTGACCGGCGCCACGTTCTGAAGAATTTCAACAATGGAAAGAACTTCCATTTGTTGATGCGGCCATTGCTCAATCGAACCACAGGTTTATCGTTGACCCGGATAGCAATGTGCTGTTCAAGGTTTTTGGTGAGTCGGAGTATTTGAAACGGACCGAATGAAAAACTACCTGCTGCAGTGAAAAAAGAAGATACAGCGGTCCAATCACTAAAATCTACCACGAGTTCATTCGTATTCGACTGAACTTTTATGGTACCCTTATCTGATTGGAGCACTATATCGCTTTCAATGTGCAGTTTTTTCACGAAGACATCCTAGTTTGCAGAAGACTTGTCAGCTCCTTCCGTAGTAGAAATAGTTACTTTTCCGTTCACGCGCCACTTAGCATGTTCGTTTTCCTTGGTTCCGCTGGGCACATCGATTTCCATTTGATCAAAATCGTAGCTGATCTTGGCATTTCTACCGGTTAATTTGTCGTAAAGACCGATGGCTAAATCAGGCCATGTTTGTGTTTCGTTGCTTGCCATAATTTGAAATTTTAGGTTTAAAACTAGAACACAGAAAAAATCAAATTGTTGAATATCAAGACAATTCAGACCTCTTAGCGAT
>DATFKV010000419.1:0-7790 GCA_035268465.1 Cryomorphaceae bacterium
GGTGTGATCATTATAAATAATGTAATAGGAGAAGATCCTATTACCCCGGGAGGAAATTCCGAGGAGGTAGAAATTCCCTCATTGATGATTTCATATGCCGTGGCTCAAGTTCTGCTGGATGCCCTTGATGCTGAAGGTGAAGTCAATGTAACCCTCGAAGATTCGGATGGGAGCGCTCAGAATGATGGAAGTTTCGACAACGGGATAATTGTACATGAATATGTTCATGGTCTTTCGAACAGACTTACCGGCGGAGGGAATAATACGGGATGCCTGTCCGGTGACGAACAAATGGGCGAAGGATGGAGTGACTATTACGCAATTATGATGACCGCAGACATGGATGTTGAAAACCCCGTTTTCCGCCCCATGGGTACTTTCGCTTCGGGCGACCCTATAGATGGCAATGGCATCAGACCTGTTCCTTATGACACTTCATTCGCTGTAAATGCTTTTACATATGCCAATCTTCCGAGTCAAAACCTATCCATCCCACACGGAGTAGGATTTGTGTGGTGCACGATGCTTTGGGATATGACTTGGGCGCTGATTGATACTTACGGATATGACGCGGACCTGATCAACGGCGCTGCCGGTAACAATATCGCTTTGCAATTGGTTACGGAGGGAATGAAATTGCAGCCATGCAACCCCGGATTTGTAGATGGGCGAGATGCCATTCTTTTAGCTGACGAATTGCTTTATGATGGGGCAAATCAATGTCTGATTTGGGAAGTCTTCGCTCGCAGAGGACTTGGATTTAGTGCAGACCAAGGTTTGGTACAGAGTCGCGCAGATGGAACTGCAGCATTTGACATACCACCGGTTTGTCAAGAAGTATTCCTACCACCCACTGCTTCTTTCTCAGTTTCGACCGAGTCGAGCTGCACGGGTGTGGTAGAATTTTTTGATGAAAGCGAGGATGTTCCTCAATCTTGGTTATGGGAATTCGGAGATGGCAATACCAGTGAAGAACAAAATCCAATCCATCAATACGAGGCGGAAGGATCTTACACGGTATCTCTTACTGTGACCAATACATTGGGTGAAGACCAAATGGTTGAATCAAACCTCGTCGAATACGATCTTCCCGATGCGCCCGAAGCGAATGGTGGTCAAGGATGCGCCAACGAGGTGGTTACGCTCACCTCTTCATCTCCTGACGGAAATCAAATAAGATGGTTAAACTCCGAGTTTGATCAAGTAGGATTAGGTGATAGTTTTGAAACAACCGTTGGCAACGAGGATGAATCCTATTTCGCACAAAATTATGCAGAGTTGCCTGAAATTGGTTTCGTTGGTCCCGAAGACAATGAATTTGGGACGGGAGGAAACCACGGATCGGCATTTGTGGGCACCATTATTTTCGAAGTTCTTGAGCCAATCACCATCGAGTCGGCTTTAGTGATCAGCGGAGCAACGGGAGTGCGTTCTATTTCTCTATTTGAGGGAGCCTCAAATAATGTTCCCGACGTTATTGAGACCATTGATGTCGATGTAGACTTCTTGGGTTCGGGTCGAATAGATTTGGGCTTTGTAATTGAGGAGCCCGGCATCTACAGTATGGGACTTGATAATGCTGATTTTTACCGTAATGATGCCGGAGCTAACTACCCATACCTCATTGATGATGTAGTGTCAATTGTGGGCGGTTCGGCAGGCTCGGAGTTCTACTACTACTTCTACGATGTGGAGGTATCCACAAGAGGTTGTGTCAGCGATTTGGTCGAAGTACAAGTAGAGGTTACCGGTGAGGCCGCCTTTACATTTGAGGACAACGATCTTACCGTTTCATTTACCGATGAATCGCCGGTTGCAGGTTCATGGACTTGGGATTTCGGCGATGGAAATTCATCCTCTGATCAAAATCCGACTCATGTCTACGAAGCGCCGGGAACCTATAATGTCACTTTGACGATTGACGACGGATGCTCCATGACCATGGAAGTTTCCGTTGGAACTACCTCTACCGATGACATTGGGGCTGCAAAGGGATTTGCCATATATCCGAACCCTTCTAATGGGATGATCTTCTTGGATAATGTAGAGTTTGGCAACGATCGACTTACAATGAGAATACACGATGTAGGTGGGAAAGAAGTGTTTAGCCAAGATTTTGTTGGTGAAAGAATGGAAATTAATTTGGAGGGACTGAACTCCGGTTTGTATTTCGTAACCGTTTCAGAAAGAGGAGCAAACTCTATTCTTTTCCGAGACAAACTTACAATCGCAGAATAATCTTATTTTTCGCTTATGAAAAATGAGATTGCAAAAGTTTTAGGGGTGTGCATTTTGATAATGTTCACCCCTTTTTTTTCGAAATCAGCCCATATTACAGGCGGTGATTTTACCGTGAGACATGTAGAGGGAAATACATTCGAATTTACTTTAACACTTTATAGAGATTGTGAGTCGGGAGGAGCTGGTTTCGACGAAATTGTTGGTATATCTGCTTTTGATGCACTTACAGATGAACCTGTTCCGGAGTTGGATTTCGACTTCACCAGTTTCGAAACTTTTTTTCCCGAGCTCGGAAATTCTTGTTTTGTGCCTTCAGTTTGTTTGGAAATAGGCGTGTATACTATTCAGCGTGAACTACCTGATAACCCAAACGGGTATTACTTCACCAATGAAAGATGTTGTAGAAATGACTTGAGTGTAAATCTGGCAGGTACTTTTTTGGGATTTGTTTTTACTGTAGAGGTTGCAGATCCGGCATTACAGAACTCTACACCCGAATTTGGTGACTATCCTGCTGAAGCATATTTGTGCGTAAATGGTGAGAACAACATTGACCTTGGAGCTTCAGATGAAGAAGGAGACTCTTTGGTATATTCTTTATCAGAAGCCTTGAAAGGAGATGCTTCAAGTTTAGGTGAGCCTATTCCGCTCAATGGGGCAGGGCCTCAACCCTACACCACAATTGATTGGGCTGCCGGCTTTGGTACGGATAATCAAGTGGGTGGAGTCATTCCAATGACCATTGATTCAGAAACCGGAGTCATCACCGCATTGCCTGAACAGATAGGGGTTTTTACCATAGCCGTGCTGGTAGAAGAATACAGAGAGGGGCAATTGATTTCTACAATTAGAAGAGAACTTCAATTGACCTCCACAGGTTGCCAATTCGATTTACCTTCAGTCATCAACACGCCAAATGGCGACACCATTTTTGACGTCTTGGCAAATACGGGGATATGTGTACCTATTGCCGTCACCGACCCCAACGAAGGAGACACCCTGTTTGTGCAAGGAGAGGGGGGCATTTTGGATGGCACCATTATCCCGCAAGCAATCTTTCCCGATGCAAATGGATTTTCAAACATTGAGCAAGATTTTTGCTGGTCCCCTGTTTGCGAAAATCTCCAAGACAGTCTCTATTTAGTCACCCTTACGGCTTTTTCGCGCGGATGTGCCAATGAGGTTTTGGTCACCGAACAAGACATTTACTTTAATGTCATTCTCGAAGAAGACGAAACGACTTTACTCGATGAACCCATGGACGGTGAAGTCACGATTGATCTTTACGATCCATCTACCCATTGTTTTGATTTCGTATTTGTCGATCCTAACGAGGCCGATACGGTTTTTGTCAATCCAAGCTCAACTATATTTGATTTGCCGAATGTCGATGAGCTCGATTTGGAAGTTGACCAAGGGACGGTCACGCTTCCTTTCTGTTGGAATGTGACTTGTGAGGATGTTAGCGATGAACCTTATTTTATCGATTTTGAAGTTATCGCTACTAATTGTGAAGTCCAAGATACCGTCAATTTTTCAGTACCCATAAATGTCGTAGTCCCGCCGGACGAGGCAGCTACATTTATCCAACCTGCGGATACGGTTTACTGGGAGTATTATTCAACAGATACCTTCTGTATGCCAATAACTTTTGTCGACCCCAATTTCTTTGACACCCTTGAAGTGACGGCCACTTCTGAAATATTCAACCTCCTCGATAATCCGGCCTTTATGGATACACTGCAAGGATTGGTACAACTTGATGGCAATCTATGTTGGATACCTCAATGCAGTGATGTTAGAGAAGAGCCGTACATAATTAATTTTACGGGGACATCTGAAAGTTGTAAAACCAATGAAACCGTAGAAAAGACGATCGTTCTTTATCTTGAGCTACCACCCGAAAATCCTCCGATGTTTGAATTACCCCTTCCCGGATTCGCCATTGAACACAGCATAGGTGATGATCTTATTGAATTTGATTTGTTAGTGACCGATGCCGATCTATACGACACCCTTACCCTAAGTACTCAAGGCTCTGTGTTTACCAACGTGACCAATGTGGCATCCCTCAATGGATCTCTCGTTAGTCCTGAGGCTGTTTTTGGACAATTCTCATGGTTGCCTGATTGTCCGGACGTAGAGGAAGTTCCTTATGTTGCCATTTTCACAGTGGTGTCGGAAAGCTGTCAAAAATCGGTAACCAGAACCCTGGAAGTCCCCATAATTGTCTCAACACCTACTATGGGTATCATAGAGCCAATTCAAAATATTTTTACACCCAACGGAGATGGGCTCAATGAGTTTTGGACCATTGAGAATCAAGATGATCCGTGTCTGCTCAATTTCAGTAGTGTCGTTTACGATCGCTGGGGCAAAGAAGTCTTCCGTACGAATGACCCTGCCTTCAGATGGGAAGGAAACTACGGAAATGGAAATGAAGCCGTTGAAGGCCAGTATTTCCAAACGATTGAATATTTTTACAAAGATGCGACCAAAAACTTCACAGGGAACATTACCCTTAGTCGGTAAAAAAACAACATTGGTAGATTGAAACAATAGTTCCGACGAGCCGTAAGATGCTTTCGACAACTAAGTCTTTCCCTTGAGCATCGGTTTTTGGATGCTTACCATCATGACGGCGCGGCAAGTATTTATTACTTGTCGCGTTTTCATTTCTCCTCCAGTCTGGTCCAAGTTTCGGTTCTTCCGAGAATTCCGAATGAATCTACACTTCCTCGAAGCTTGAGTGTATTCTTGTCCTCCATCTCAATGGAGCCGTAGTAGGTTTTCCCCTCTTTTGCATCATATACGGTGCCGTCTATCCATTCTTCACCGTCAAATTCAAAATTTTTCATGATCTCCATGTCGAGTACCGGCTCACCATCAGGATCTGTTCTTGGCTTTCCTTCTTCATCATATGGCTCCTCAATCCAGGTCACCTTTCCAAAATACAAATCGTTTTTTTCGAAAATCCTTATGTATGCATCTTTGCTTTCGACAAGCCACAGTCCGACGATATCGTCAGCTTTCTGTGCCCAAAGTCCGGTAGATAATAGGGTCAATCCGAAAATTAAAAGAGATTTCATATTGCAAATAATTTGAATGAATCTGTAGCGATTAAATTTAAGCACCACGAATTAAATATCGTGATGTTTTAGTATATTGATAAAAATCAATTCTCCAAGGTTATGGTCAAAAGTTTTACCGGAGTGCGCAAAGCACCCAAAAAAGAAATACAACTAATAAAAGCCGAAGACTTTATGACCTCAAAGCTGGTTACTTTCCATCCGGAACAGCATATGGGTGAGGTCTTCAAAAAGCTATTGGATAAGAATATTTCGGGAGGTCCTGTTTTGGACGATAGCGGAAATCTGGTCGGAATAATTTCCGAAGGAGATTGCCTCAAAGAGGTGGTCAGAGGCAAGTATAATAATTCACCCAACAAGGTAGGCACGGTGGGTGAATTGATGGCAAGGGAGGTCCATACCATCGCTCCTGATATGCCTATATTGGATGTTGCACACAAATTTCTTGCTCTCAAAGTGAGAAGATTTCCGGTTATGAATGACGGAAAGTTGATTGGTCAGATTAGTCAACGAGATGTAATGAGAGCCGTTCGCGACTTGAAAAATGAAACTTGGTAAGAAATCTGTTTGAAAATGAACTTTTTCAGCTTTTCTTTGTCAGTTCATTTAGAAATACTATTTTCATAGGAGTACCGAAAAGTTCGGTGCTTATAACACCAAAAATTATTAATGGGTAGATCACACGAATCCTTCAGTAAGAGGGAAAAAGAAAAAAAGAAGAAAAAGCGAAAGGAAGAAAAGCTTAAACGCAAAGAAGAGCGACAAGAGGAAGGCGGAAACAAGAGTTTTGAGGACATGATCGCGTACGTCGATGATAAAGGTAACATTGTAGATACGCCGCCGGATCCCTCAGACAAAGAAGAGATTGAAGCCGAAGATATTGTCTTGGGTATTCCTCCCAAAAGTGAAAGCGACGAAGAAATGGTAAATGAGGGTACCGTCTCATTTTTCGATGATTCAAAAGGTTTTGGGTTCATTAAAGTTAAAGGTTCCCAAGAAAGTCTGTTTACCCACGTATCAAGACACGAAGACGAAATCAAAGAAGGAAACAAAGTATCTTTCGACGTTGAACCGGGAGATCGAGGTCCGGTCGCGGTGAATGTTCGAATAATGAAATAGCGAATCCTAATAGGTAAGCGCACAAAATCCACCTCTTTCGGGTGGATTTTTTTTTTCCTCGGCACAAGATTTGACTGAACGCTTTCAAAATGCATCTATGACTATAATTGGAAAACTATTAAAGGCGGGGATCGATTTGAGCCAAAAATTCACTTTTGACTCAGGCACGTATCGCGACAAACAAACCAAGGAGTTGCATTCATTAATGGAAGAAGCAAAAGATACCGCCTTTGGTAAGTATTATGGCTTTTCGAAATTACTCGAAAATGATGAACTCATCAGTGAATTTAAAAAGACTGTGCCGATTTTTACCTACGAGAAAATGCAAGAGCATTGGTGGAGACAACAACAGCAATTTCCCGACATTTCCTGGCCCGGGAGACCTCGTTTTTTTGCGTTAAGCAGCGGTACGACCGGCAAAGAGAGTAAGCGGATTCCCATTACTAATGAATTTTTGGATAGCATGAAGCGGGTAGGTCGTTCCATGATTGCTTCCTTGCCTCATTTCGACCTTCCCGAAGAACTCTTTGAAAGCGAAATCCTTATGCTCAGTAGTTCTGCCAATCTTCAAAAAAACGATAAAGGTTTTTCGGAAGGGGAAATCTCCGGAATCAACGTGAGCAATTTCCCCGGTTGGTATGAGGTGTTCTACAGACCCGGCAACGAGATCGCCGCAATTTCAGATTGGGATGAGCGGGTGGCGCGAATAGCTGAAGAAGCACCGAAATGGAATATTGGTGCCATAGCAGGTATCCCTTCTTGGATTTTGCTGATGCTAAGAAAAGTTATTGAGGTCAATCATCTCGAAACCATACACGACATCTGGCCCAACCTTACCGTATATGCTAGCGGAGGTGTAGCCTACGAAACCTATCGAAAAGATTTTGACGCCATTTGCAGAAAGCCTTTGATCATCATGGATACTTATCTCGCTTCTGAGGGATTCATCGCATTCAACTCGCGTCCGGAAACCATGGCCATGGAATTGGCCTTGGAGCATGGCTATTTCTATGAATTTATTCCGTTTGATGAGCGAGGTGTTGATGAAATGGGAAATGTGCTTGAAAATCCTGTATCACTCCAAATCGACGAGGTAAAAGTGGGAGAGGAGTATGTTCTCATCCTTAGCTCTTGCGCGGGTGCTTGGAGGTATCAGATCGGTGACGTGATCAAGTTTGAAAGCCTTGATCCTCCTCAAATAAAAATCACCGGCCGAACCAAGTTCTTCTTAAACGTAGTGGGGTCGCAACTTTCCGAAGAAAAAATGGACGCCGCGATTCTTGAAATTTCCGAGAAGCACAATG
This sequence comes from Cryomorphaceae bacterium, assembly GCA_035268465.1. GTDB lineage: Bacteria > Bacteroidota > Bacteroidia > Flavobacteriales_D > Cryomorphaceae > JAKVAV01. Next base: position 7,754 of record DATFKV010000419.1, read on the forward strand.
TCAGCATCAACGAGTACATGGTAGCTGCGGTCAAAAA
>DATFKV010000420.1:0-2759 GCA_035268465.1 Cryomorphaceae bacterium
CCGGTCTGATATCCGATAAATCCCATTCCGGTTCTTGCGAGAAAACTTCAAAATCGGGAAAGTCATCGTTGAGAATGATCTTGCCGCTGCTTGAGCCTGTCAGAACTTCTTCTTCATTAGAGGTATTGATAATAGCTGTCCCGTCGATTGAGGAGGGCTCCCAAACATTTCCAATGTTTTCGAATCCCTCAAAGAGAATTTCCAAACTTGACCCGGTCGTGATGGGGAAGTACTCAAATCGGGCTATGCTGTCTTCGCTGATGGGACTGACCACGCCCGGCTTGAGGTCTATATTGGTTTCAAAAAGGCGGTAAAAAGGGTAGATAATGCGATCCGAAGAAATTCCGTTGTTTCTGATTCCCGCACCGACGGTTATTTTGGTGGATCCTTCTTCGAGAATGGGTACGCTACCGGGGAGCTCAATGGTACCAACAAAGAAATCATTGGCAAAAATGTGAGCGTCTACAATAGCGCTGGTACTTGGCCCTTGACTGCCGTCTGCCGCTACCACGAGGTCTGCTGCTTCTATATATACGAATGCAGGGATGGGTTCGTCTTTGTCAAACACATCACAAGCCGAAACTAACAGAATTAGAAGGCAGTAGATTTTTCTCATAAGTACATGCTAGGCTTGATGGGCCGCAAAAATAGAAAATGCGGGGCATTCAACACCTATAATAACCGTAAACTCCCGTTAGAACGGAAGAAATTATCAACCGATTGTGTAGGGCCTCAAGAATTTGAGCCGGTAGGGGTGCTGATCTTGAGCTTGGCTTGAATTTTATAGGCTACGTCCAAGGCATTGTACCCATCCTCGACGGTAACCGGTGGTGTGGTGTTGTTGATGATGGCTTCGGCAAAACTTTCCAACTCATCTTTGATGGCGTTGTTCGGTTGTATGGTAGGCTTTTCGAAGAAAATTTCTTTGTGGCCACGTCCCTCACCCAAGTCTATACTCATGGAAAAAGGGTCGAGCTCGCCTTCAATGTCGCGCATTTTAACTACCTCGGACGTTTTATTGAGAAAATCGACTGCCACGTATGCATTGCGCTGGAAGAACCGCGATTTGCGCATGTTTTTCAACGAAAACCGACTGGCCGTCAGGTTGGCCACACACCCATTGTCAAACTCCAATCGCGCATTGGCGATGTCCGGCTCTTCACTAACGATGGCCACACCGCTGGCGCTGATGCGCTTGATGTTTGAACCGACAACGCTTAGAACGATGTCCAAATCGTGAATCATCAAGTCGAGGACCACCGATACATCGGTGCCTCTTGGATTGAACTGAGCCAATCGATGAGTTTCGATGAACATCGGATTATCCAAATCCTTCTTGGCTGAGATAAACGCCGGGTTGAACCGCTCGACGTGACCCACCTGTACTTTTACATCCGCTTCTCGCGAAAGGGACATCAATGACTTTGCCTCTTCGATGGTGTTGGTAATGGGCTTTTCTATAAATACATGTTTTGACTTTCTGATGGCACCGCTCGCGCAGGTGTAGTGGCTCAGCGTAGGCGTTACAATGTCCACCACGTCTACCGCGTCGATCAGTTCGTCCATATCGGCAAACTTCTTTACGTTGAGTTTTTGTGAGGTCTCGGTTGCGACCCTTTCATCAGGGTCGTAAAATCCAACCAACTGGTACTGCTTCAATTCCTTGATGCACTTAATGTGAATTTTACCCAAGTGACCTGCTCCTAAAACTCCTATTCTCAGCATTTTTCTTCGCGTTTAGGCAAATGTACGCTCTGCAATTTTGCTCTTTAAGCAATGCCGCCAAAATTATCAACAGTTTGTTTTTGCATACTTGTCAAGTATTGATGGCTGCAGTTTTGTGAAATTTGAAATCTTTGGTTTTTGTTGGATTCAGGTTATTACATTTGCTCATTCATGAAGTTTTTAGACACGCACAAACACCAGGGATTGCGTCGCCAATTGGTAAAGACGCTGATTGATAAGGGTGTAATTAATCGATTGGTATTGGATTCCATTGGTTCCATCCCGAGGCATATTTTTATGGATTCGGCCTTTCTGAAATTCGCCTATGAGGATACCGCTTTTCCCATTGGTGCCGATCAGACCATATCGCAACCTTATACCGTAGCGGTACAAACCGATCTATTGGAAGTGAAGCCGGGGACCAAAGTTTTGGAAATTGGCACGGGAAGCGGCTACCAGGCAGCGGTACTGAGTACCATCGGGTGCAAGGTGTTTTCCATTGAACGACAAAAATCTCTGTTTAAAAAGGCTAAGAAAAACCTCGCTGATATGAACACCACCGTGAAGACTTTTTACGGTGATGGCTACAAAGGATTGCCTGCTTTTGCTCCTTTTGAACGCGTGCTGATAACCTGTGGGGCTCCCTTCGTGCCTCAAGCGCTGCTGGACCAATTGGTAGAAGGTGGCATAATGGTCATTCCCGTAGGAGAAGGGGCCGATCAGGAAATGCTGAAAATCAGAAAATTGCCGGAAGGCAAATATGAGGAGACCCGTCACGGAGGATTTCGTTTTGTGCCTATGCTGCCTGACAAAGAAGGTGTTTAAATGTATCACAAATAATAAATCCCAACAGAAAGAGTTTATTTGTCCGTAACCCAATCAGACATGATGAAGAAAATAGTGCTTAGTTCTGCGTTTATCGCCATGGCCATAGCTGCCTTTGCCCAGCCCGTATCGAAAAAAGGAGAATCATACCTGCCTGAAGAAGGAGACTGGGCAGTAGGAATAGATGCCACTCCGTTTTTACGCTATTT
>DATFKV010000421.1:0-3634 GCA_035268465.1 Cryomorphaceae bacterium
GGAGATGGCTCAGATAAGAATCAAGGAATTTTCAACAAGTTCCTCTCGGCTGGAAAGCGCGTTCTGACCGGCGAGAGTTTGTTCCTGACTTCATACACCAACCTGGGTTACGGAAAGCGTCACGTAACCTTTGCGGCGCCCTATCCGGGAAAAGTGGTTCCATTTGATTTGAGCACATTTGATGGAAAAATAATCTGTCAAAAGGAAGCCTTCCTTTGCGCTGCAAAAGGGGTAGCCGTAGGAATTGAATTCCAAAAGCGAATTGGGGTCGGACTTTTTGGTGGGGAAGGATTCATTATGCAAAAGCTCGAAGGCGATGGGATGGCATTCGTTCATGCGGGAGGTACTATTATTGAAAGGGAGTTGGGGCCGTCTGACGTACTTCGTGTTGATACCGGTTGTTTGGCAGCATTTACCCAAACAATTGATTACAATATCGAAATGGTAAAGGGTATCCGGAATGCTTTCTTTGGTGGAGAGGGTTTATTCTTAGCGACACTTCGTGGTCCCGGAAAGGTTTGGATTCAAAGTATGCCGTTCAGCCGATTGGCGGACAAGGTCATCAGTGCCGCACCAAAGATGGGTGGCAAGCGCAAAGGAGAAGGAAGCATCCTAGGCGGATTAGGCGATTTGTTGGATGGCGACAATCGGATTTGATTTTGGTAGCTTGTAGCCGGTTGATAGTCCTTAGTCACCGGTAGCTCGCAGCTGGTAAAACTTTTTTGGAAAAATTTAATTTTCAAACCATCAAACCATCAAACCATCAAACCATCAAACCATCACACCATCAAATAATCACACCATCAAATAATCACACCATCAAATAATCACACCATCAAATAATCAAACCATCAAACCATCAAACCATCAAATAATCAAACCATCAAATAATCAAACCATCAAATAATCAAACCATCACTTATCTACTATTCTCTCTGGCATTCCGTATTTATCGATCAGATAAATAAGGGAGGTCATCGTGGCTGCGCCGAGTTCGAGTTCGCGCTGATTCACATTTTCAAAAACGTCATTCTCGGTGTGGTGAACATCGAAATAGCGTTGTGAGTCGGGCACAAAACCGATCAAGGGCGTACCTGATTCCTTAAGTGGATTGATGTCCACGCCTCCGTAGCCTTTTTTGATAAAGTGAATATTGTAAGGTTCAAAAAGAGAAATCCATTCAGCCAGGTAGTCTATTTCCGCTGATAACCCGTCAACGGTGAAGCCGCGTGGAGTAAACCCACCGCGATCGCTCTCCATTGCTGCCAAATGTTCTTCTTCTCTTTTTTGGCAGTTTTCAGCGTAAGCTCGCCCGCCTCTGGCTCCATTTTCTTCATTCATAAAGAAGACACACCTCACGCTATGTCTTGGTTTGATGCCCGATTCTTTTATGAGCCTCAGGACTTCCAGTGATTGAATCACTCCGGCGCCATCATCGTGGGCTCCCTCGCCTACATCCCAGCTATCGAGGTGGCCACCAATTGTGATTACCTTGTTCGGAAGTTCGGAACCGGTAATTTCACCCACCACGTTATGCGACTCCACATCCGGGTGAAACGCACAGTTTGCTTCAAGTACAATTCGGGCGGATCCTTTTTTCTCCAAATGCTGAGACAAGGCATAAGAGGCATTTGTGCTCAAGGCAAAGGCCGGAATGCTGTCGGTCTCTCCCGAATAATACATGACGCCGGTATGGGGGAAGTCGTCTGCGCGAAGTCCCAGTGAGCGCATCACAAATCCTATTGCACCTTTTTCTGCAGCCACCGATGGTCCTCTCACACGTCCTCCTGAACATCCGCCATATGCGCTAAAAGTGCTGATCAATTTGGGGTTCATGGCCTGATTGAGAAAGGCAATCTTCCCATTGAGCGACCCTTCGGGAGCATCTTTCAATGCTTGCATGGTTTCAAACTCCACCACTTCTGCTTCTAAGGGGCCATCTGTACCAACGCTAAATCCCAGAGCTAAAACTTTCAACGGTGTTCGCTCGGGCAACAGGTAGCACGTTTCCTCTTTACCTCGTGTCCATTTGGGAACCATCACGGGCTCCAGCCATACCTTGTCGAAGCCGTATGATTCCATTTTGGCTTTTGACCACCGAACGGCCTTTTCTGCATTTGCACTACCGCTCAAGCGATTTCCTACATCTTTGCATAATTGTCGCAGGTTTTCGTAAGCGTGACCTTCGGTAAGCGCCATGTCGTAAATGGCCCTAAGTTTAAGGCTATCTTCTTGCCCGAACGCAGAAGAGGCGATGAATAGAGAAAAGCTTATAAATGAACAGCTTAAAAAGTATATCGGGCGGAAACAAAGATTGGAATAGGAAGTTTTATTCATGGAATGCGAATTAACCTAATTTTGTCCAAATAATTAAAGGAGAAATGCGATACAACCTCAGCGAAATAACTGAATTGATTCGAAACAGGAGAACGATCTATCCTGAACAATATACTGATCGTGTGGTTCAGCGCGATATGCTCGAAATTATTCTCACCAATGGACTTTGGGCTCCAACCCATGGTAAAACACAGCCTTGGCGATTTAAAGTGTATACGGGTGAAGGCAGAGCAGGCCTGTCAGAAAAGATGCTCAACCTTTACAAAACCATTACTCCTTCTGAAGATTTTAAAGAGATCAAGTCTCAAAGGATTGAATCTCGGATAGAAAAAACTTCTGCTTTGGTGCTACTGGCGATGAAGCGCACACCGGCATCGAAAATTCCGGAACTGGAAGAAATTGAAGCAGTGAGCTGTGCTGCCCAAAATATCATGTTGACGGCCGCTGCTTATGGTTTGGGAGCTTTCTGGTCTTCACCGAAGTTCTTGTACACCGAAGAAGCCAATGCTTCCTTTGGTATGGAGAAAGATGACAAAATCTTAGGCCTTTTCTATTTCGGCTATCCTTCCGGCGATTGGCCTAAAAGCCACAGAAAGCCTTTGGAATTTGTAACGGAATGGATTGATGGGTAAGAAGCAAATAAAATATGCCAATTTTGAGACACACCACAAGCAGAGAAGTTTTATCGTGTTTTATTTTTATGCCAAAGACCATGCGGATTACTTTGAGGCGCTTTTGATTGAAAACGAGATTCCTTTTGAGCGAGGGAGTGGACAAGACATGGTGAGGAGGCACTTGGTAGGGGTTCATCGCTCATATCAAGAAAAGGCAGAATCATTGAATGATGAGGTTGGAAATTATTACCGCAAGCCATTTTTAGGGACAAATCGATTCCGCAATTTTGTTTTAATCTTCACGTTAGTTGCCATAGCATTTGCCCTGATAGGGTATTTTTTACGCCAAAACGGGTAACTTGTTTTTGTTTTTGGCAGTATTATAAAGCGGAATCCAATCCCTTCAAGGAATGAAATCATCCCCTTTAATCCTTCTGGCACTTTTGGTGTCATTTTCTTCTTTTGGTGAAGGCGATCCCGTCAGACGGGATACGGCATCGGCGATGGTAGTCTATGATGCTGAAGTCAAATTTGTCCCGCGGGCAGATTATTCGTCTGCCCACTACGAGAAGGTCATTGATTCTTTGGTCATGCTGGACACCGTTCCGGTCTCACTCGTCAAGCAGTTGAGCATTTACAAAAGACTTTCTGAAAAAAAGCCCGCTGAGCTTCCCGCAATTATC
>DATFKV010000422.1:0-7125 GCA_035268465.1 Cryomorphaceae bacterium
CCAAACGCAAAAAAAATGGAATTGCTTTCAAGAATGCAGCATGATCAATTCAAAATCGGGAACATTCCCCGAAATATTGATCAGGGATTCTATTTGGTATGAGAAATTCTTCTCTTTTCGGTTGAAAAGAGCCGCCGTAATTCCAACAATAATGGAGCAATTAAAAACAGAATCCAAATGAGGGAATAATAATGAATGAACGCGTATTGATAATTGATATACAGAAGCGGAACTGAGACGCCAATAATGAGAAAAGCATCAAACCGATGGAGTTGAGAACTTTCAAATCTGGCAATGTGCAATCCGTTCATCTTTTTGATGACCTCCCGATGCGACCGATTGTAAAACCGATTCTTTCCGGGTAGATACACCTCAAGCATCAGAAAATTTTGAAAAATGTACATCAATGCAATTCCCAACAGGAAATACTCCATTGCAATAATCCCAAAAGTAATGGATAGCTCATTTACCGCAACATCGCTCTGAAGTACCTGAATGGCATGATCAACTGCGAAAATCAGCATCGCCAAGCAACTAAAAATACTTAAGATCAGCCTGTTCAGCTCAGTTAATTTGGTGTAACTCAAGGAATGAAAAATAGAAAAGAGACAGAATAAACCGATGAGAATCAACAGACCGATTTGAAAAACATTGGACGGGTCCATCCAACCTCTTTCAATAGTGAAATAAAACAAACAAAGAGATTGCAATAAAGTAAGTCCTACACCGACCCTGAGCACAACCCGCTCGTCGTGGTAGATTACAGATATTATCGTGAAAATTGCAATAAAAGCATATGGCCAAATCTCCAAGTGACTTTCAAAATTATAATGAGTTTCGCCTTTGCCATATAAAAAAGCGAAGAGGCTAAAGAGTAGCGCTCCCAATAGTTTGATTTGCAAATGATACCAATTTCCTGAAAGTCTCCAATTCTCCCAAATCAGACCCAACCCAAGTGGGATGACCATTAAGGAAATCACCCTCACATTCTCTTGATAGGCATACGAAAAGATGTAGCCATATATGGCCAAACAAAAAGCCCAACCAAACATCAGAAACACGGATGTATTGGTGAGCATCCCACCTCGGTTCTTTCGAGATTTAAACTTTCTACGACCCACTAAAATAAAAAGCCAAAGGTAAAGGTCTCTTACAACAAATAATCCGTCGTCATGAAATTGCTCTTGCCTCCTGATACGACTTTCCCTACCAACTCACGTTGACCGGTATCGGTGGCTACCACGGTTCGGATGGAGAAAGAACGCAATGCATCGTGCACGCTCAAGGTTCCCACGGCGCTGTCTTTCCTTCCGGTAAAGGGGAGGTAATCGGGGCCTCGCTGACAGGACGCGTTGATATTCACTCGGCACACTTGGTTCACCATATTGTCCACCGCCGAGGCGATGGTGGCTTCACCCTGACTAAAGAGACTGCATTGCTGTCCGTAATCTGAGGCGGCAATGCTCTTCATTACTTCTTCCAGGTCTTCGTACTCCACCACGGGGACCACCGGCCCGAATTGTTCTTCTCGATAAATCTCCATATCCTCAGATACGGGATACAACACCGCGGGAAAAAAAGAGGTGTCGTTCACCCTGCCGGCATGCCGGTTCATTACTCTTGCTCCATTGGCTACTGCATCGTCGACCAAAGCCTCCATCGAGGCTACTTTACCCCTTTCGGGCAAAGGTGTCAACTCACTGTCAGTCGCGGGGTGGTCGAGTTTTAGCCGGTCTACGGCTTCGGCCAGTTTGGTAACGAAATCCTTCGCGATACTCTTGTGCACGAAAATCACTTTGATGGCCGTGCAGCGCTGACCATTATAGCTCAGTGCCCCGTTTACACATTGCTTTACCGAAAGGTCGAGGTCAGCATCGGGAAAGACAATCGCGGGATTTTTGGCTTCCAATCCCAGCACTTGGCGCAAGCGATTGGGCTTGGGGTGTTGCGATACCAGCGCATTGGAACTGCTCGACCCTCCGATCAAAGCCAAGACATCCACATCTCCCGTTTGCATAATCGGTCCTGCCAGTGTTCGTCCACGGCCGAAGACGATGTTGACCACACCCGGGGGAAAGGCTTCTTGAAAAGCTTCAATTAAAGGAGTGAGCAACAATACTCCGTATTTGGCGGGTTTAAAGACCACCGTATTCCCCATCATCAGGGCGGGAATTAATAAACAAAATGTTTCGTTAAGGGGATAATTATAAGGTCCTAAACAAAGTACCACCCCAAGCGGTCCTCGGCGTATCTGCGATACGATTCCATCTTTGGAAGCAATGCGCGAGCCTCGTCTTTGCAGCTCTTTGTATTCTTCAATGGTATCGTGAATGTAATCCACCGTCCGATCAAACTCCTTAAAGGCAGCGGATTTGTTTTTGGCAATCTCCCACATCAGCATGGTGCTCACTGCTTCGCGCTTGGCAATCATCAAATGGAGAAATCGCTCCATGGCATCTACCCGAACGCTTGCAGCTGCCGTAGGCCAATGACCGCGACCGTTATTGTATGCTTTTTTGGCGGCAGCCAGCGCTTCCAAGCCCACCTCTGCTTCCAGCAAAGGAGACTCGCCCAGGTAAGTCCTCTCTACACTTCCATCAGCACTGACGGGGCCCATCGGTGAATAAACTTGTTCCATGTCTCCCGACCAACTGTGCATCTTCCCGTCGATTAAGTAGTGGTTCCAATGAATCTTTTCGGGTGCCTCAAATACGGCCGGTTGGTGATCCTTATTGCTGATTTCCATAATGGTATGTTAAAGATTGGATGAATCACGAATATAATGGGAATGTGGCCGGTACGATTCCTGACTTACCCACATTGGTAGAAAGAATTGCAAATTTGACAGGGAACCAATCCTGATATTGAAAATAAAGCTTGAATGAATCGAAATCCGACAAATTCTTGTCGATTTCCATGAAAGATTCAGACAGGAATTGCCGCCTTCACAGCATCCACCAAAACCTTCATTGCCTTGTTGGCGGCTTTTTCTGCCATAGCCTTGGTGATGATCGATACGCCCAAAATTTCCATCTCGAGCAGTTTCTTTTCTATGTCCAAGTATGGCTTGGCCGTTTCAGTGGTCAAAACGCCTTTTAGCACCAATTCGGCAATCAGCTTCATCCGCTCTTTTCGGCGGTCCAAAAATTGCTTAACCGCCTCCTTCGCATCGGGCCAGTCTTGTTTCAATGATCCTTTAATGGCCTCGGCCATATCTCCTACTACTTCATCGATTTCAAATGACATAAGCTTCTAGTTTGATTGTTTGGGTAATCGGGATTCTGTAGCCCTCAGTATATACAAGGCATCCATGGTTTGAGATCGGTGCAACTCGATCAGCCCCGGATCATCCAATCGCTCCATACTCGCGTGCAAGGATTTCTGCGTTTCAATGATGTCGATGGTCAAATCAACTTGCTTGGTCGATGCATCGCTTTTCTTACGGTATTCGTTCATTCTATTCACCTTTCGCAAATCGAGAATAAGATCGTAGTAGTACGGTTCTGCTGCATCGTATTTCCGAGGTGAATCTTCTGAAGTGGAATCCATGGCCATCAGCAGGTAAAAGCGGTCGGCAGTCGCAGTAGTCTCTTCAATTTGCTCGATGACACCCGCATCGTAATAGGGCACCAAGGAACAACTTGCGACTGCGGTCACCAATAGCGACATCATCAATGTCTTCCTCAGGGAAATGGATTTCATCAGGGCTAGTGGTCGTTTACGGGACTTCATGAATAATTGAGTTTTGGTTGTTTATTGCGAACAGGCGCATACAAGTCTAGCGAACTGATTTTGAAGTTCCAAGGAAATCCCCATTTCTTGAGTTTTTCCATTGATTGCCCGTCTCGTTTTAAACCACTTCCAAATTACATCCCTGAATTCAGTGAGTGCAAACACATCAATCAAGTGAAAGATTTTATTTTCTTTGACATGACCTTTGCACCAAAACCAATTATTATGAGCAACATACCGCGCTTATCATTGAGAAATCTTCCCTTGAGAATCATACTTTTTGCTGCGGCCATTCTCGTATTGACGTCATGCGGGGAAAATTCCACTGAAAAACAACAAGCTGACGGGATTGAACCGGACTCAAGCTCGGAGAGGGACATCGTATATACCGTAACAGCCCCGATAACGGCGCAGTCGATTAAAACTCTTCAAGAAGACTTTAGCAAAGAATACAGCTCTTCGGACGGTTTGAACAACGGGGTAATTAAAGTTGCGGTGTCCGACACACTGATCAATATTATAAAAGCTCTCTCATCCTCCGACGACAGAGGTTTGGTATTTCATTACGGATTTATTGAAGAAACCAAAGAGATTTGTCTGCTCATGGGAGTCGGAACCCAGAATAAGGGTGAGATGAAATTCAGCCATGAACCATTTCCGGCCACATCTGAATACCCCCACGAATACCATCTCTTATTAGCGGCAAATGAAATTTACATGAAGCCGAAGACGGAGGGCACATTCAATAAACTTACCGATTCATTCAAGAATAAGATTACTCAGAATAAAATCTCCATCAGTACGAATGCCGACCACCCGAAGATGATCTACCACCAAGGAAAAGAATTGAAACTATTTTACGACGAGTACCAAGTGGGAAAACCACTGCATCTCTACGTTTATAATGGTTCAGGACTCACTCCCGGCGTAACGCAAAATTACTACACCCCCATATTCCTCTTTGGGAATGAAACCATTCCCTTCCCCACTGATGACATTGATTATGTGGCAAGAGGGTTGAACGAGCCTTACCGCAATAAGGGCATGGACGCCGGACACGTTTGCCCGCCGCATTGCAAATCGAGCGTGCCACAACCACAAGAGTAATAATACGCTAAACTTCTTACACCCCTGCACTTAACCAAACCCTTGAACCAATGAAACTCCTTAATCAAAACAAATCGAGAACATCGCTCACCGCCACACTGCTTCTGGCCTTGGGCTTTGGATTTTGCACTGTAGCCTGCGGACAGTCGGTAAGCGTGAAGTCAGCGCCAATTTCTAACTCGAAGTTCGACAAGGCTATCCGTAAATTTAACAAACGCTACCAGCTCAATGCGGGTAAAATAGAAGAAGCACCTCTCAAAATCAAAATTGATGAAACCGTCGCAATGATTTTGACGGGACAAACCGATTCCGCCGGACGAGGCCTCGTCTTTCACTACCTTATTGATACCATTTCCAAAGAAATTCATTACGCGGTTACTGCAGGTATTCAGGATACCGGGAATCTTGGCTTCATTCCAAAAGAGTTTAATGCGGATGAGAATGGGGTCTCTTTCCCCCATTATTTCATCCTGAAGAACAGCGGCGACTTGGAGATACATGAATTCAAAGATTCATTAAATCTAAAACCACATTACGAGAAGTACCGAAGGAATGTGGAGAGAAGATCTTGGACATTTATTTGGAGGGATACCGAGAATATGAAAAAGCATCCCAGAATGGTTTTCCATCAGGGCGAGGAACTTGACGCCTTCTATCGGCAATGGCGAGATGATGAAGATGGGGATTTGTACTTGTATATTTTCAATGGGATGGATAAAACCCCTGATGGAAAATGGTTCTTCAAGGTGAGGAATTACAATGTTCCGGTACTTCGAATTGGCAATGAAGATGGTCCCTTTGCCCTAGACGATACACCTTATGAAAACGACGAAACAGTTGGAGCCGGAAATGCAGCGAAAGATTTAAAAATAAAATACAAAGCCAAAGCCCTAGACGCCGGTCACGTTTGTCCGCCGCACTGCGCAAGTAGTGTTTATATACCGAGGTACTAATTCGTAAATACGGGTGGAATTTATAAACGGAATATTATGGCCTACCTGGATATGCATCGCTGCTTTGGCGATATATATCCTAAAAATTGGAAAATTAAATGGTTGGGAGTACATCATTCCGATTATACTGGTAATGAATGTAGTGTCCGACTTGGGAAGTAATTATATGCAGCTTGGGACTAATATACCTTGCTACACGCGAATGAAAATTGAAACAGGTTTTATCTACAATGTTCTCGCCCCATCCGAACGGATATTGACGCTGATTCTTTACACCAAGAACTCTCGGTTTAGAACGGATAAATTCAGGTACTATATTGGAATAGTTCTGATCGTTCTGATAAGCATCATCAGCCTGTTTTACTATCCGAATTTCCGAGAAATGCATCGTGGTGCTTACGTGTGGGGAGGATTGGTAGTGGCTCTTCTCTCCTACCTGCATCTGCGATCGATCGCTTTGGATGAAGCAGGGCAGTCCCAAATAATGTTTGCCTTCAGTTTGGCCAATTTGGTCTATTTCACGCTTATGATCTCCGCCAACAGTGCAGTAGATTTGGCTTATGAATTAAATGTTGAATTCGGAAAAAACATCTACTTAATAAATGATATTGCCTTTGCCCTTTGGTCAATCATTCTAATAATCGGAATACTATGGAAGAGGAAAACCTAATACTATTTATCGTAATCGCCTCCTCTTCAGTAGTACTGCTCTTGGTGGGGATCCTCTTCGATTTGTTCGTTCTCTTCAGGAAGCGTAAAGTCATAGCGGCCCAAGAGATTGAACTGCGGCAAAACCGCATTGACGAATTGATGATGAAGAAAGAAGTGGAAAGTGTGAATGCCCTGTTGAAAGGTCAAAATACCGAGCGTCGCAGAATTTCCCAAGAACTCCACGATCGCTTGGGAGGTATTCTCTTTACGGCAAAACTTTACAATAGCAATATCGAAAAAAAGATCAAAGCCTTAAAAACAGAGCATGAAGCAGGTTTTGAAAAATTGACCGAACTACTGGATGAGGCAGTACAAGAAGTGCGACGCATCTCGCACGACTTATATTCGGGTTCCGTTTCCAATTTTGGCTATGCCATGGCCTTGAGGCAACTCATCAATGCGCTGACGGAGGCCAATGGGATTCAAATCAAATTCGAGGCAAGTCATGTACCCGAAACCCTCGGTGAGAAGTTGCAATTTGACCTTTATGCCATAACCCAAGAAATGTTGAGCAATAGCTTGAAGCACTCCGGGGCAGACCTCATTTCGATCGACTTGAATGGAGAGAAACAAATAAACCTCAAATACCACGACAACGGCAAAGGTTTTGACCCCTCAGGCC
>DATFKV010000423.1:0-8816 GCA_035268465.1 Cryomorphaceae bacterium
GGTGATTGGAAACCAAGTGATTTCGATATTTTCGAGAAGTACCCTATTCCGGAATTTGAACCGCTGGAAGAATCAAAAACTGTGGTAACGGTCAACGAGAATGCTCAAGTACCCATTATGATGATTCAGCAATTCGGACCAAAAGCAATGGAAGACCTTGAAGCAACTTATGCAGCGGATGTTTTTCATACCATTCTATCACTTCCCTCCGGTAGATTTCAAAAAAACTTAGTGGAATCGGGATTGGCCTACCAAGCAGGGAGCTCCTACCAAACGTTGAAACACGTAGGACCTATTACGACTTTTCTCGTTCCCAATCCGCAGAAGTTGCAGGAAGCCATTTCCACTTTAGAAGCGGAAATTGCCCTTTGGGATACGGATGACTACTTTACCGATGAACAAATTGAAGCAGCAAAAAATCAGTTGTTAATTCAAGACGTATACAGCAGAGAGAGCACTTCTTCTTTTGTGCACTCCATCACCTTTTGGTGGGCCTCAGCTACCATAGACTACTACTTGGGTTATATTGAAAATTTACAGAAAGTAACGCGTGACGATATGAAAGAATACGTGAATAAGTACATTCATGGAAATCCGAATATTACCGGTATACTGGTATCGCCTTCTATGAAAGAGTCAATGGATATTGATAGTATCGCACCCATTTCAATGTAGTAACCATGAAAAAGACAAATAGAATGATCAAAAATATAATCGTTGTCACATTGGCCATGTTCGCTTCATGGTCGGGCTTCAGCCAAACCGTGCCCAATACGGTTGAAAAAGAGGTTGAAGGGATAAAAGTAATTTATAGAGAATCGGTAAAAGGTACGGTGAGTGCCAGGGTTTTTATTGAGGGAGGTGTGAACAACTACAGTTCAGAAAATCAAGGTGTGGAAGAGCTAATGCTCTCACTAATTGCCGAAGGGGGCCCCGCTAATATGACCAAGTCAGAATATCAATCAAAAATGGAGGCCTTAGGAGCAGAAATCTCATCGAGCACCGGATATGATTATGGAAATATTTCACTCAGTTGCATCAAGCAATATGTGGAGCCGGCATGGAAAATTTATTCAGCGGCCATTCAGAATCCTGCTTTTCGCCAAGAAGATTTTGATGTGGTTAAGAATCAATTGATCACTGCGGCCAAACAGCAAAAAACCAATCCCGATGCTCACTTGATGGACATGGCCATGGAAAGCACCTGGGAGGGAACTGATTATGCCAAAAAACCTTCCGGAACCGTTGAGTCGCTTGAATCGCTTACCCTTGAATTGGTTCAGAAGTACTACCAAAGCGTAATTCAAAAAAACCACATTTTCGTCGTTTTTGTTGGGGATGTACCCTTTGGAAAAGTGGAATCTTTTGTGTCTCAGTATTTGGGAGAACTTCCCTCAGGCAGTGAAGCCAAATGGTTCGTAGCAGAAGATGGGGTCAAGAAAGGTCTGGCGGTTGAAGATAGAAATATAGAGACCAATTACATTACGGGTATGTTTAGCGCTCCTAAAAAAGGAACCGAAGAGTCAATTCACAATTCTTTGGCTATGAGTATATTATACGATCGATTCTTTGAAGAGCTTCGTACAAACAGAAGCCTCTCTTATGCTCCTGCGGCAGGCGCCACAGGTTACATTTCAAGACCCATGAATCGCGTATACATCTCTACAACTGATCCCGAACAGAGCTTGGAAGTAATGATGGACTTATTAAATTCAGTAAAAACCGAAGGATTTGAAGAGAAGGAGTTGGAAGGTACTAAGCAATCTTTCCTCACCAGGTACTTCATGGGTCAAGAAACCAATGCCTCGATTAGTATGTCATTGGGGGTCAATGAAATTCAAAGCACGTGGAAAAACATGGATCGCTTTACCGATCGCGTTTTGAATACTTCACTTGAAGACATTAATGCCGTAATGGTAAACTATGGTGATGAAATTCATTGGACCTACTTGGGAAAAGAAGAAATGATAAAGCCAAAATACTTTACACAACCCGTAAAGCCGAAAAAGGTGAAGAAGTAAATTATTTTTAAACATCAGATGAAACGCCCTCTGCCACGGAGGGCGTTTTTTTATTTTGTCTCTTTCAATACAGTGGCGGCATATGGAAACTCATCGAGCGAATAACCTTGAAGTGCTTCTATTTTTGACGCCAATTGAATTGCCTCATTTTTAGCTCCGCCTCTCCAATACAATAGTGTTTTGAGATCTGCCTCTTCGAGGTTTTCTTCAGAGAGTTCTCCTGAAAACCATTCTGCTGCGCTTCTTAGAATCTCTTCGTCGTTCGAATACCTAAGCAACACCAGAGCCATCTCATAGAGCGTTTGAGAAGTAGAGTCTTTTGCCTTCAAGTCATTGCCCAAGTTCAGGTAGGCATCCCAATTGCCGGTGAGTTGATAAAAATAAGACCTGTATTTGCTCGTATATTCAAACTCATCTTTTCCAAAAGCAAGGCCTGCCTGAGCAAGGATTGTTTCAAGCCGACTTTCACTCCTGTCTCGGGCTGCAGCCTTCATGCGCCTGAAAAAATACTCATCCAATTTTTCATTCACCTCCTTTTTTCCGAAAAGGCCAATTAGCGTATCCCGCTGCGTTATTACGCGATGCATGATACTTTCGCTCATGTCGAAACGCATAACTACCGTCCAAACTACTTCATCCCGTAGGTCCGGATGCATTTCAAAATAGAGGGGTAAGAAGTCACCACCGCGATAAGATTGCGCCCCTGACTCATAAGATTTCCTCAAGAATTCGGGGTAGTCTAAGTCGAAGTCTAATGGAGCTATTCCCAAAGGCAACGTATCAAACGGCAGCAGAAGTTCACTGACTTGGTCGTCGGTCTTTGGCAGTTGATTGACCCTTCGGAGGAGTTGTCCTGCGTGATCCAAAAACAGGATAGTCGGAAGTTCATTAACTCGATGTTTCATCGAAATCTTACGTCCGAATTCACTGCGCGAATTTACTATGGCAATGGGTTGCGAGAAAAGCGAATCCAGTTTGTTTAAATAAGTGGAATCATTTGCCAACAGGCATTCCCCGCAGCTGCCATCGCTTGAAATTAGAAACCCGAAGTCATCTCGTGGAATGGATGAGATAAAGTTCAGGTAATCGGAATGCGAATCTATGACCTGCTGTGCACTCAGGGAGAGAGTGTGAGCCAGAATCAAAGCAGTAAAAAAAGTGCTTTTCGACAAAATGGACATTAAGCGAATAAAAAAAAGAGAATGAGTCTTCAAAGCATTTATTTGTTTCTATATTTCTGTACTATTTTTGTATTGAATTTATAATCCTGAAAGAACGAAGCAGAATCATAAAAAATATGTCGAGTTCACAAACATCCACTCATACTTCTATCGGTTGCGAATTTTGTCAATCACATCACCGGTCCCTTTTTTCCTCGCTCTCAGAGGCCGAAAGGAAAGCAGTCGATACGGGAAAAACATGCACAAAATACAAGAAGGGCCAAGTCCTCTTTCACGAAGGTACACGTCCTTTGGGAGTTTTTTGTGTCAATAGGGGTCGCATAAAAGTCTATCGATTGGGCATTGATGGTAAAGAGCAGATTATTAAAATTTCGGCGGCAGGAGATTTGTTGGGGTATAAAGCGCTTATATCGGATCAGCACTACACACTATCAGCTGAGGCTCTTGACGATTGCGTCGTTTGTTTTGTTCCCAAAGAAGACTTCCTCGAACTTCTGAAACCCGGAGGCTCATTTTATACCGATATCCTCAAAGCAGTCTGTGAGGAAAACGGAATAATGGCTTCAAAAATGACCGAGATGGCACAGCGTAGTGTTCGACAAAGAGCTGCACTCAGTCTGCTGATGCTAAAGGATACTTACGGTATTGAACACGAGCAAGAAGGAGAAATCGAGATAAACCTGACCCGTGAAGACTTAGCCAACATTGTAGGTACTGCCACAGAATCACTCATTCGATTGCTCAATGAATTCAAGAAGGAAAACCTTATTGTTACTCAAGGTCGAAAAATTCGAATCACTGATCCGAAAGGACTCTTGCTCGCCTCGAGGCGTTGAGTATTCCTGATATTTATCATGTTTTGAACTGATTGAGGTCATTTTCCGGGCTATTCAGAATGGCGAATTTCGCTATTGGAAAGAAATAGCCCTGACCTATGACCGATAAAAAAATTTTACTGGCCCTATCTTCGAAGTCTACCGGCCGAGGAATCATTCGCTTTATGAATGGGTTCGTGGCCGGCGATAATGTGCGCATTAGGTTATGTATACTTGATGATGAGCCCGGAGAGGAGATGGCTCATGAAGAAATATTGGACGACATTAGTTCCATTTGTTTTTCAAAATCAATCCCATTGCGCATCGACCATTTGGTCAATGGTAGTCAAGACCGCCTCTTCAGTATGGCGGCATTTTCTGATCTATTGGTGGTCGAGAAAGCAGTGCTTCAACTCTTAGCCATTGGCTTCGACTTCCCTGCAAATTCCTGCGCATCCATTGCCGTTCCCGAAGAGTTCAACAGCATTTCAAACATATTGCTGATCACCGACGGATCAAGACAGTCTATCCAAGGAGTGAAACAGTTTTTTCAGATTTTTCCAAAGCTGACGGGCAATCCCGACGTGAACTGGCTTTCTATCGAAAGCGGTGAAAAAAACCTGAGTTCTGAAGAAGAACGACTGCTGTTGGATTATTTACAGCAATACAGCGAAAACGTAGGAGTGCTAAAAGTGGAGGAACCCATTACCGGCAAACTTCTTAAACCCATCAGGTACGACGACCACACCATCGTTGTGAGCAATATCAATTATCTTCTTTCCAAATATGGCGAGGATGCGGCTTTTAAGCCTTTCTTTGATAACCAAAGCACCCTGTTTTTTCCTGCAATGACGGCCTGATGAAGAGGAAAGAGGTGAGAGAAAAGGTTTCCTGTTTTCACTGTGGAGACCCGTGCGAGTCAGAACATGTGCTTTTTCAAGAAAAAGATTTTTGCTGCCATGGCTGCAGGAGTGTCTACGAACTTCTTCAAGCCTGCGATTTAGAAGACTATTACGATTACGCTGATAATCCCGGCATAAAAACCCTCAAAGCTCCCGCCTCTGATAGGTTTGCCTATCTCCAAGACGAGAGCATTCAAACAAAGCTTCTTTCATTCAAAAGCGAAAACTTAGCTAAGGTTTCTTTGAAGTTGCCCGCCATGCATTGTGCCAGTTGCATTTGGCTGATTGAAAACTTTCGAAAATTGGTGCCCGGAGTGATTGAGTCGAGGGTGAATTTTGTCAAACGAGAAGCTGCTTTTACTTACGATCCCCAAATCGTTTCGTTGCGGCGATTGGTTGAGCAACTTGCCGCCATTGGCTATGAGCCTGAGCTCAATCTGGAAAGTACATCGCAGAAAAAAAACCACCGCGGTAATTTTAAGCTTATCACCCAAATTGGTTTGGCGGGTTTCTGCTTTGGAAATATCATGCTGCTCAGCTTCCCGGAATACCTTGCCATCGGCGAGGAGCTGACCATTCAATATCGGTCTTTTTTCGGATACCTCAATTTTGCTCTGGCCCTTCCGGTGCTAATCTATTCAGCCAGCGATTACCTCAAGTCGGCTTGGAGAGCGGTGGTGAGGAGGGTCATCAATATGGATGTCCCCATCTCCATGGGAATATTGGCTATTTTTCTCAGAAGCACTTACGAGATATTTTTTGAAGGCGGCGGTGGCTATATGGACAGCCTTTCGGCTTTGGTGTTTTTTCTCCTTGTCGGGAAATGGTTTCAACAAAAAACGTACGACAGTCTTTCATTTGAACGCGACTTTAAATCATACTTCCCCATCTCCGTTCAGAAATTAGACGGTGAAATTGAGAAGTCAATCGGGATAGAACAAATTCAACCGGGCGATCAGTTTCGAGTGAGGAGTGGAGAGCTCATACCCGTGGATGCTACTCTTATTGAGGGTGATGCCCGCATTGATTACAGCTTTGTGAGTGGAGAGAGCGATGCGGTGAAGGTTCAGGGCGGAGAGGCTTTATATGCCGGTGGCCGTCAAACAGGAGCCTCCATCGTTTTGGAAGCGACCAAATCAGTCGATCAAAGTTACCTCACGGGACTTTGGAATTCCGATGGAGATCAAAAAGAAGAACACGAGCTGGAGAGCTTTGCCGATCGAGTAGGAAAAATCTTTACATATGTTATTCTCTTCATAGCACTTTCGGCGGGAGCGTTTTGGATGGTATTCGATCCCGGTTTGGTTCTAAACGCCGTTAGTGCCGTTTTGATCGTCGCCTGTCCTTGCGCATTGGCGCTTAGCTTTCCATTTGCATATGGCAATGCCATACGGCTAGCCGGAAGAAAGGGACTCTACCTCAAGAATGCGGCAGCTCTTGGGCGCATGGCTGAAGTAAGCCATATCGTTTTTGACAAAACAGGTACACTCACTCGAGGATCTGATTCAACCGTAGAGATAGCCGAGTTTGAACTCAGTCCTCTCGACAAGGCCGTGGCAGCCGCTATGGCATCACAGTCAGGACACCCCCTGAGCAGAATGATTGCCAAATCATTGAATGCAGCGGATCAACCCCTTCCCGAGATTGTCAATTTCAACGAAGTAAAGGGAAAAGGTCTCAAAGCCGAATTTGCGGGTGATCGGTACCGTTTGGGATCGGCCGACTTTAGTGGTGCTTGTTTAGCTAAAGAACACCCTAAAAATGCAAGTACCGTTTGCTTCAGTCGGAATGGTGAAACGGTGGCCTTCTTCTCCATAAAAAAGGAATATCGATCGGGTTTGAATGGCTTGATTTCCAATTTAAAGAAATTCTATTCCGTATATCTGTTAAGTGGAGACAACGATTCTGAGAAAGAACGAATGCAAGAGGTTTTCGGTCAGCGAAATGGCTTATTATTCAATCAGCTTCCCCACCAGAAGCGAGAGTTTGTGGCAAAACTTCGTAGGCAAGGAGCCATTACCGCCATGATAGGCGATGGACTCAACGATGCGGCGGCACTGAAAGAAAGTGATCTCGGAATTTCCGTCGCCGACGATGTGTTCCGATTTGCACCCGCCTCAGATGCCATTCTCTCTACAGATGGATTTCACCACTTGCCCGATTTCTTCAACTTTTCTAAGGAGGTATTGAAAACGGTTCGACTCAGCTTTGCTCTGTCTTTTCTCTACAATGGCATCGGGCTGTTCTTTGCCGTTCAGGGCATACTTACACCTGTCATTGCTGCTATATTGATGCCAATCAGTTCCATCACGGTAGTGGCATTCGTCACCTTAAGAACAACCATTTTATACAGAAATAAATTTGCTCAATATAGTTCGGGTTAAAAACTGATAAAAGTCAGTTTATCTTATGACGAGCATCATAAAAACCACAAGTTGTAAGCCCTTCATTTGTATCGATCCAAAATACACACAATGGAAGCACTCTTTTTACTCATCGGAATAAGCTTGGTAGTGGCGATCGTTTTCTTGATTTCCTTTCTCTGGGCTGTTAAATCAAAGCAATACGACGATGATTTTACTCCTTCTGTAAGGATGCTCTTCGACTCCGAAACAAAATCAGGTTCAAACGATAATACTTCAAACTAATTCAGAACATGAAGCTTGAAAAGTTTTACTACGATAATCAAATCGTAAAGCTCTTTGCCTACGCAACTATCCTTTGGGGAGTAGTAGGTATGTTGGTCGGCATTTATGCCGCTTTTTCATTGGTATACCCTAGCCTTTCAATGGGGTTGGAATACACCACTTTCGGTCGGATCAGGCCGCTGCACACCAATGCCATCATTTTTGCATTCGTGGGTAACGGAATATTTACCGGTGTGTATTATTCGCTTCAGCGACTGCTCAAGGCGAGAATGTGGAGTGACACCCTTTCCAAAATCAATTTTTGGGGATGGCAGCTCATCATCGTAGCTGCAGCCGTTTCGCTTCCGTTGGGCTTTACAACCTCAAAGGAATACGCAGAACTCGAATGGCCTATCGATATCGCCATCGCTTTGATCTGGGTGGTATTCGGATTGAATATGATGATGACCATCATAAAGCGTCGCGAGAGACACCTCTACGTGGCCATCTGGTTTTACATCGCCACCTTTGTAACGGTTGCGGTTTTGCACATCGTTAATTCATTCGAACTTCCCATCTCTTTTATGAAATCCTACTCTTGGTATGCAGGAGTTCAGGATGCCTTGGTGCAATGGTGGTACGGTCACAATGCTGTAGCTTTCTTCTTAACTACTCCCTATTTGGGATTGATGTACTACTTCATTCCCAAAGCTGCCAATCGACCTGTCTACTCTTACCGACTGTCCATCATTCACTTCTGGGCCCTGATTTTTCTTTATATCTGGGCTGGGCCTCACCACTTACTATACACTTCTCTTCCCGACTGGGCGCAGAGTTTAGGTACGGTCTTCTCTATTATGCTTATCGCTCCAAGTTGGGGTGGTATGCTCAACGGACTTCTCACCTTGAGAGGTGCCTGGGATAAAGTAAGAGAAAGCCCCGTTTTGAAATTTATGGTGGTGGCCGTTACTGCTTACGTTATGTCCACATTTGAAGGGCCTTTGCTTTCTATTAAAAGTATCAATGCCATTAGTCACTTTACCGACTGGACCATTGCACATGTCCATGTAGGCGGTTTGGGTTGGAATGGCTTCCTCACCTTCGGTATGCTGTATTGGTTGATACCAAAAATGTGGAAAACAAAACTGCACTCTGTGAAGTTGGCCAATGTCCACTTCTGGTTGGGCACCTTAGGTATTATCTTTTATGCGCTGCCACTCTATTGGGCAGGGTTTACCCAATGGGCCATGTGGCAAGAATTTAGCAAAGA
>DATFKV010000424.1:0-3686 GCA_035268465.1 Cryomorphaceae bacterium
AAAGTTTCCGGTTGCGATAACAGCACGGTGTGATTCTTTTCCCTTCACCACCTGAGTTACCACGGCCAATTTGCAGTGAACCTTCATGTCGGGGATTCCAAAGATGACCTTGACGCCTGCATCTTGGAGGGTGCGACTCCATTCTAAGTTGGCCTCCTCGTCAAATCTTGCCCGCAATTCTACCATAACAGTTACCTGTTTGCCATTTTTTGCTGCACTGATCAAAGCGTTGACCACTCTGGATCGGTTCGCCACTCGATAAAGCGAAATCTTAATCTCTTTGACGTCGGGATGAATGGCTGCTTCTCTGAGAAAATGTACAAAACCTCGAAAGTGCTGATAAGGATATTGGAGCAAAATATCGTTGTTCTCAACCGCCGTCAGAATGCTGTTTTCTTTGGTCATCAGGTAGTGGTCACGCACCTCAAAATTCTCCCATTCCAGTTCCGGTCCACCCACATTAGGGAACTTCATGAAGTCTTTGGAGTTGTGGTATCGACCTCCGGGAATGATGTTATCATCTTCGTCGATGTTGAGCTCGTTGCAGAGGTATTTAAGTATGTCAATGGGCATTTCACTGTCGTAGAGAAAACGAACGGGCTGACCTTTCTTCCGTTGCTTGAGGCTTTTTTTCATTTTTTCATAGAAGCCCTTAGATACATCGTCGTCCAAGTCAAGCTCCGCATCACGCGTCAGTTTGATGGTGTATGCTTCCAGCGTCTCGTAGTCGAATATTCCGAAAATCTTGTCCAAATTGAATCGAATCACATCATCCAGAAACATGATGAACTTTTTCCCATTTGCTTCGGGTAGAACGACAAATCGAGGGGTGACCTCAGAAGGAACCTCAATCAGCGCATATTGCTTGGCTTTTCCCGATTTATTTTTCTTTCGGGTTGTCAATTTTACTGCCAGGAAGATGGACTTATCTCTCAAGTAAGGGAATTCGTCCAAGTTCTTGAGCATGATCGGGACGAGAAGAGGAGCTACTTCTGCCCGGTAGTAGGCATCCACGAAATCTGCTTGCTCTTCGTTGAGTTCATTTTCCTTTACAATTTCAATATTGTGCGTCTGTAGCTCTTCCAAGATGCTGCGGTAAATCACTGCGAAAAGTTCTTTTTGCCGAACCACCTCGTCTTGGATTTCATCGAGCACTTCAGCGGCAGTTTTATCACCGATCAGTTCCTTCTTTTTACTCACGGACTCTACTCGTTTCATCGTGGCCACCCTCACACGAAAAAATTCATCGAGATTATTCGAAAAAATACCCAGAAATCGGAGTCGCTCGACCAAAGGAACCGATTGATCCTGTGCTTCTTGCAAGACGCGGTGATTGAAAGAAAGCCAGCTCAACTCACGGTTGATCGTGCGATTTTTAAGACTAATAGACATTTAGAAAAACTTTATTACTGAAAAGTCAGCCTGTCGGGATAATAGGTGATGAGTCCATCAACTCCCATTCCAATGAGCCGGTTCATATCTTCACGCTCGTTTACCGTCCAAGGAATCACTTTCATTCCTTTTTCTTTGGCAAATGAGATAAGATTCTCCTCCACCAAGGCATAATCAGGGCTATAAATGTCGGGAGTAAATCCCAATTTTTCGAGGTTTTCAGCTGGTGTTTTGGTATTTTCTACCAAAAGTGCCAGTTTCAAATCGGGGTACTTTTCATGAGCTACTTGGAGTGTACGCACGTCGAAGCTCTGAATAATTACTTTGTGTTCAACCCCCGCCGCCTGTACTACTTCCACTACAAGATCCACGAATTCTTCCGGTATGGGATGAAAAAGGCCGTCTCCTTCCGGTCGACTCTTGGTTTCGATATTGAAGAATGGCAGGGCTCTTGAAGTTTCTTCGGCATGGGCTTCTGACTTCATCAAAACCTCGCGGAGCAATGGCTTGGTGACCTCAATCTTTCTCTGGTCGGGAAACCGTGGGTGGGGTTTCGACCCGACATTGTATGCTTGGGTCTCTTGAAAAGTCATTTCATAAATGCGGTGGTTTCTCTCATCACGGGCTGAAATGGGATTCCCGTTTGGGTCGAGTGCAATCTCGTGCGAAAACCATGGTTCGTGAGAAACGAGTACTTTTTTATCTTTGGTAATGACCACGTCCATTTCTAAAGTGGTTACTCCAATGTCCAATGCTTTTTCAAAAGCGGGAATCGTGTTTTCAGGGAGAAGGCCACGGCACCCGCGATGACCTTGAAAGTCAAGGTTTTTTATTTGTGTTGTCTCTTGCACCTCTGTTTTTTTTTCAAGATGTGATTCGCTGCAGGCGAGTACAAAAGTGCATAAGAAGATGTAAGCTACGAAACGATTTGTCATCCGAAATGGGCTCTTTGAAGGCCATCGGAGGGTAAAAGAAGCTTAATTCTTCTTACCAGTTCGTCCATTCTCACCGGCTTGGCTATGTAATCGCTGGCACCCGCGTCGATGGCTGCTTTATAGTCTGCGATATCACCTTTACAGGTAAGCATGATGATGGGAATCTCTCTTGTGGCCATATGGTTTCTCAAGATACGGCAAACTTCAAGACCATCAGGCTCCGGCATCATCCAATCACTGATCACTACATTCGGTTTCGTTTCGGCAATATGCCTTATGGCTTTCGAGCCATCAGTAAAAGTATCCACTTCCATTCCCTCTTTCTCGAGGTTGTACTGAATTAAATCGAGAATGTCACTAACATCGTCAATTGCTACAACTCTAACTTTATTCATCGGGTCCTTCATTTGGCATACGAAATTAAGCTACTCAAATGTTTAGGCATTATTGAGTTGAGTTAAGAAATTGTGGTGACTTTATTATCTCAATGTATACAAATTGTGAATTTAAGTATTGTAAATTAGAATATTTTAAATAGGTTTAAGTCGGTATCCCAAGTAGTTAACACGTTTTAATTTGACCCTAGGCTTTATTAGGCTCTTAGAAATTTTATATTTGTCAAAACTGATTTGATGGCGAAAACGAGTATTTCAAAAGAAAGAGAGAGAATGTTGAATAGTGCAATCGCCTATTTGAGGGTGAAAGGGTACCACGAAATCAAAGCTCCGTTTAAAGCCTTTCCTTCACCACAGTCAGTTTTCAGAAAGGCAAGTGAGGCAGGTTTCGTGCCTGATATGATTGCCGAAAAAGATTTCGGAACTTTTATTTTTGAGGTTCTCGACGACGATTCACTCAGCAACTGGGACGACCGACTTCCCAAATGGCAGCTTTTCGATGAGTACTGCGATCGAAAAAAGGGCAAGCTTTATTTCATTGCTTACACCGATGAAGCAGAGGCCATCGCCGAAAAACTCGACAAGTTGGAATTCAATGCAGGAATCATTCGCATTAAAAGATGAGAACCAACGTCGTTCTGTTCAATTAATTTCATCTCTTAAAACACCAAATTAGCAGACTATTATGTCTTCAATTGATATTGATAATACATCACAGCAAGTAGAAATTTCATTTTACGACTCGGTGAACTCGCCAACGACGCTTGAAGAGAATGAGTTAGTGGATTTTTTACACGCCAGCCTCGATGAGTTTGGGGATCCGAAACATCACATTCGCGCAGCCATAGAGTATGCCTGCAGTTCGCATATAGGAAGAGGAGGATTTGTAGTTCTCGGCAGATTAAGAAAAAAACTTGTAGGTGCCGTGGTCGTCAACCAAACGGGAATGTCGGGCTACATTCCT
>DATFKV010000425.1:0-2996 GCA_035268465.1 Cryomorphaceae bacterium
AACGGCAGTGCAGACCGCTACCGATGCTTTCGATCGATTGGTGACGACGGCTAGCAGCCACCACCGGGTGATGATCATGGAAGTGATGGGGCGCGATGCGGGTTGGATAGCCCTTTACACCGCGATCGCGGGAGGAGCTGAGATCTGCCTCATTCCTGAAATTCCCTATGATTTAGATGTCATCGTAGAGCGTATCCGCGAACGCTACGATCAGGGACGCGGATTTGTCAATATTGTCATCGCTGAAGGAGCCAAACCCAAAGACGGTGAGATTACAGCCACTGAAGGTGAAGCCGGGCGAACCGCCATCCGACTGGGCGGCGTGGCTTATGCATTGAGCCATCAGCTCAAGGAGGCGGGTATAGAAGCTGATATCCGTGAAACGGTGCTGGGACATATTCAACGCGGAGGAACGCCAATTGCTTACGATCGCGTCTTGGCTTCCGTATTTGGGGTTGAGGCATTCGAGCGTGTTCTTGGAGGAGATTTTGGTCGAATGGTAGCACTCAAAAACAATGAGTTTACCTCTGTTCCTCTAAAAGAGGCCATAAAGGCTTACAATGTGGTGAATCCCGAGGGCACCTTGGTGGAGGCTGCGCAGGGTTTGGGAATTTCTTTTGGAAAATAGCCTGGTTCTATCATTTTCAGCGCCGACAACCCGCGATATCCTTTGTTGTTTTACCGACCTTGAAATTGCGTTAGGTGAAGGAGGAGCGTTAGGCGAATACATAAAACGCGATTAAGGCTCTTAGCTTAGAGAAATCATTAGAATTTTACGAAGCGAATTCTCTCTCGTTGACCACCATCCTCATATTCCATGATGTAAATGCCTTTTTGGATAGATGAAGTACGCACCTTGAACTTTAGGCCTTCGTTATAAATTTGAATACTGCCTTCTTGAATGAGTTTGCCCATAGTGTCAATAATGCGGTAATCGATTTCTTCATCAAGCGGTTTCGTGCTACGGATGGTTAATTCATTCATCACCGGGTTCGGAAATAGTACGTACGCACTTCTTTCTACAGCCATTAATTTCCCGTCACAATCTGGATAGATCATTTTACTGTCTGAAGAACTAAGCCCTCCACGATCCGTCACAGTCACCTTAAATTCGTACCAATAGTTATCTTCTTCGCTACAGCCGGTAGGCGTTACCAAGGCATTGCCATTCTGAAACTCGTATTCATCTAAAAGGTGGAAATGATTATTGTGGTGAAGAAGGTGCTCCCAATGAAAGGACAGTTCGTCTGTCTTTTCTTCTTCATCTTTCACATCAAGAATTAATTCGAAAAGCGTCGGTTCCTGAACGGAGTATAAATGTCCCTCGTCAATGCTGATTATCTCGACCAAAGGTGGAGAGTTATTTAGCGAGATTAGCATATTGGCAAGAGCTTCTGCTCCCATGGTATCCTTGGCGGTTATCGTGGCTTTAAAACTTTCTATATGCTGACCTGATGAAAAGTAGGTATGGCTGGTTTGCACACCTTCTCCTGTTGATCCATCACCAAAATCCCACTGGTATTCAAGAGAACCTCCTTCCGGGTCGTAAGATTCCGATGCATCGAAGTTAACGGTCATTCCCGACGGGCCCCATGTCGTGTCGGGAGTGCACGATACAATCGGTTTCAAATTTCCGCCAAAGCAGATACGCTTAATAAAAGAGGGGAAGAGAGACGTGATGTAGACACATTCATCGTAAGGATTAAGGGCCATGTTAACCGGTCTGCCAATGCTATCGCTCCAATGTTCAATTTTTGTTAGTTCATTATTTTCCGTAAGCGTGAATGCTCGTAGCCAACCCAAAAAGTCAGCAAGAATGTAGGTGTCTTGATATTCTTGAGGAATTGATGATCCCTTTAGAAAGACTCCTCCCGCACCACTGATTCCCCGAAAGGAGCTATTATTTTCCAAGTCGGTCTGAGTGATCGGAATGGTAGTGGCATTTCCATTCTGGTCAAACGCTGGTAGAAGAGCTTCGGGCGGTCCTCCCCAATCATTCGGATAAGCCAAGATCGGACGTTCATGGTAAAAAGTTTGAACGGATGAGGGAATCGAAGTTCCGGGTTCACATCCGTTATCATAAAAATAGCTGTGAGTTTGATTTTCTTCAAGAATTAGCTCTTGAAATGAAAAGAATTCTTGCTCGCAACTTAACGTATCAAAAAGTGGATTAGGTGCCAATGGATTGGAGGTGATTAGATCTGCATAGCCGAGTTCGTGCAGATTGGGACCTTCATAAATTGGCCAGCCGTAGTTGCCGCCTCCATCGCGAATGATGTTGATTTCTTCCCATTTTGTTTCCCCGACATCACTCAAAAAAAGAGTACCCGGATGGCCCGTTTCCATAAGTCCGTATCCCGACCCGGGACGGATTACCATTCGGTAAGGATTTCTGAATCCCAACGCCCAAATTTTTGATTGTGCCAGATGGGACCCTCCTTCCACGAAAAACGGATTATTGGAAATTCCTTCTCCCGTTTCAGGGTCGATACGTAATATTTTCCCGTTGAGTCCACCGATGAATTGCGCGCGAAAAGCTCCGAGTAATTCAGTTTCGGATAGAACGCCATCTTGAAAGCTTATATCATCGTAACCTGCACCCGGTAAAGGCCCGTCACCATTGTAGCAGCAGTTATGGCTATTGCCATCTCCGGAGGAGACCATAAGACTTCCATCCTCACCAAAAATAAGAGCGCCGGCGCCGTGCCCTTGCGAGGCAATAGGGATTCCGGTTCCACGACTGTCACCGAGCAGGATATGCCTTGAGTCGGGTAAAACTGATGTGAAGCTTTCCGTGTTGAGCGTGTACCGCGTTATTCGGCCCATACCACCATTAAAATCATCATCTATCTCGGCGTCATACTCTTCCGTTCCGAAGTAAAGCAGATGATGCCGGTCTACATTATAAAGAAGGTAGATATACCCATTTTCTAAAAAGTCAGGATCGAGCACTGCGCTGATCAAGCCATGATCTGCCCAGAAACCTACTTCTTCCG
>DATFKV010000426.1:0-9260 GCA_035268465.1 Cryomorphaceae bacterium
TGAAAAAAAGCGAGAAGCTCAGAAAAGACTTCACCTTCTTTGATCAATACTTTTCGGGAGTTCGCCCTTTTGATTTGGGAATTCAATGGGAAAGTGGGCCGGATATAAATGACGCGGAGTATTTCCAATCTCTGGATACACTTCACGATTATTTGGAGGAGGAATACGGTGTCGGGGCAATCATTTCGCCACTTTCGGTAATTAAAGAACGGAACCGAAGCAATCACGGGGGTAAAAACGAATATTATCGACTTCCCGAAAAAGAAAGCGAACTGAACCGGTTGGTGAAGGATTATCAAAAGATCTTGAATACCGGGAAAATAGGTAATCTCAGTACCGAAGACGGAGGATATGTCAGGCTTTTGGGACGAGTCGGTGATCTGGGAGCAAAGCATTTCGCAGAAAAAAATGAGGACTTGAAAAAGTTTCTCAGCGAAGTAGGCATTGCGGAAAAAGGCTCTGTAACCATCACAGGGACAGGAACCTTGATAGACCGAACGAATCAAACATTGGTCGAAAGTCTGTCCAAAGGTTTGGGCGCAGCTTTTATTTTGATTTCCATCTTGATGGGGTTTATGTTTCGCTCCATCAGAATGGTGGTCATTGCCCTGCTGCCAAACCTATTGCCTTTATTGGCTGTAGCCGCAATAATGGCCATAGCGGGCATCGACCTGAATATGAGTACCAGCATTATTTTTACGATTGCTTTCGGAATTGCGGTTGATGATACCATCCATCTTTTAAGTCGATACAAGCTCGAATTGGTCAAAGGAAAAAGCCAGTATGAGGCAATGAAAAATGCTTATCTGCATACGGGAAAAGCCTTAATCATCACAAGTGTTATACTATTCGGCGGATTCATCGGACTTTGCTTCAGCTCTTTTCAAAGCACCTTTTTTATCGGACTTTTCGTGACACTCACCTTGGCTTTTGCCTTGATCTTCGATTTTACACTGCTTCCTCCTTTAGTTCTACCTGCCGAAGAAAAAGAGTCTTAGTTCTGGCTGACCTTTTTTCCCAACAGGGAAACAATAAAGAACAGTATCACTCCGCCAATTAAAAAATTGAGCAACCACGGTATGGCTAAAACCGCTGACAGCGTAGTAAATGTAACCGCCACCAATCCAACTGTCAGGGCATAGGGCATTTGAGTCTTCACATGTTGGAGGTGATCGCAGCGCGTGGCCAGTGAACTTAAAATAGTCGTATCGCTTATGGGTGAGCAATGATCGCCCAGAACTGCTCCGGCCAGCACGCAAGAAGTCGTATTCAAGAAAATCTCCATTGCCGAAGCCGCCTCCATCCCGCTCTCGAGCGAAAGACCCCAAGCCAAGGGCAGCATGATGGGATAAATAATGGCCATGGTACCCCAAGATGAACCCGTAGAAAAAGCCACCACGGCTGAAAGTAGGAAAGTAACAGCGGGCAATGCCCAGACCGCCAAGCGCCCTTCGACCATACTCGTCAAATAATCAGCCGTATGCATTTGTTCAGTCAGCGCTGCCAAGCTCCAAGCCAAAATGAGAATGACCATAGCGGGAACCATGGTTTTAAAACCGTCAATTGACGCAGAAACGGCATCGACAAATGACATTGTTTTTCTGCCGACCGATAACAGGACTGCTACCATTAATCCCAGCATCGAAGCCCAAAGCAAGCCTTTGTAGCTGTCCGAATTTCCGATGATGATGGATAATTTTCTCGACAAGGGAAACTCAGGAGAAGTCCAAACGGAAGGATCGGCCATGTATCCCGTATAAATTAGCCCCAGCATTGTGCCGAGTACCACTATCAAAATGGGAATAATGGCGTTCCACATATTTAGTTTTGCGCCTTCCTGAGGGGCGAATTCATCCAACTCTGACGAATCGATTTTTTTCGAATTTGACGCTACAACGCCTTTTCTTGCGTTCACCTCTGCCTTGTGCATAGGGCCAAAATCGCGGTTTCTTTGGATGAGGATAAGCATGAAAATAAGAGCAAAAACCGGATAAAACGAATACTTCAGTGATCCCAGAAAAATGATGTACGGACCGCCTTCAATCACGTTCTCGCTCGCGTTGATTTGGTCTAAAGCCGATTGGATATAACCGAGCTCAGCACCGATCCAAGTTGTAATCAATGCTATGGCCGCAATGGGCGCTGCAGTTGAGTCAACGATGTAGCTCAATTTCTCGCGTGATATTTTCAACCGATCGGTCAATGGACGCATGGTATTCCCCACAACCAAGGTATTGGCGTAGTCGTCAAAAAATATACCGACTCCGAGAAACCAAGTAGCCATTTGACCCGATTTGGGATTATTGGCTCTTCGCGAAATTTTGTCTACTACGGCCTGCATCCCCCCGTTTTTTGAAATGAGGGCTACGATGCCGCCAATCAGGGTTGAAAAAAGGATGACTGATACATGGCCTTCATCTGCCATAGCTTCCACCATGTAGACGTCTATCGAATTAAGAAAACCGATAAAAATCCCGGCCGAATCTATGGCGTAATGAGTCGCTATCATTGCCCCCGCAAAGATCCCGATAATCAAACTGCTTACTACCTCTTTGAAGGCGAGTGCCAAAAAGATAACCAACAAGGGTGGAATGATGGATAGCCACAGTGGCATCGGAGTGATTTCTTTGACGAAAGTGAA
Source organism: Cryomorphaceae bacterium (assembly GCA_035268465.1). GTDB lineage: Bacteria > Bacteroidota > Bacteroidia > Flavobacteriales_D > Cryomorphaceae > JAKVAV01. Next base: position 2,642 of record DATFKV010000426.1, read on the forward strand.
ACCACCCACCTTGATTGACATCGGTTCATTCCGATCAAAACTCATTTTAAAATCAGCCTTCGCACCTTCAAAAGTCAGCGTTTTTCTTTCTCCGTTGATGACCGCTTGCGTTTTATTTCCAAGCAGATAAAGCTTGTCAAGGTCCTTGCAAATCAAGACACCGGATGACTCCACACCATCGACAATCAAGTGAGGAAGCTCAACTGAAAAATCATCTTTTGTGAATATGCTCTCGTCTTGAGCGGGTGCCAAGAGGGAGCAGAAAACGGCCATGGCCGAGAACAGAAGTGCTTTTAACCAAAAATTCATGAAGGCGCAAAATAGAAATTTTACCATCGCTCTAGAACCGATTCACGTTTGTTAATTTTGTCCCATGCGTCGAATGACAATTTTGATTCTGCTCATCTTAGCTTCCTGTGGCGGAAAATCTCCCTTAGGTCAGAATTTCGAACTTCTCGATGAGAGCCAAGTTAGGTTGGACAGTATCTTCACAAATCACTCCGGAACGGCCTTGATCTTTTTATCACCTGAGTGTCCGCTCTGTCAAAATTACAGTGTCACCATTGACCAAATTCAGAAAGACTTTAAGGGTAAGAATATCGCCTTCTATGGTGTGGTAAGTGGCGAATTTTATTCCGAATCAGACATTCAAGGCTTTTTAATCAAGTACGAACTCGACTTGCCCGTCATTTTAGATCCCGAATTTCTAATAGCCAATTATTACGGAGCTGAAATCACTCCCGAGGCCTTTTTGATCGCTCAGAACGGTGAACCTTTGTATCATGGAGCCATTGATAACTGGGCCATTTCTTTGGGACAGAAAAGACTGACAATTACTGAAAACTATCTTGAAGATGCGCTTACCGCTCATTTGCAAAAAGAAGAAATCAACCCTAAAAGAACGAAGGCAGTCGGATGTTTTATAGAATAGTCGTTTTTCTGATTTTCATCGGATTGGCTTCGTGTGCCACTGCTCCTGAAAAGAAAGAGCCGAACGCGTCGAAGTCGCCCGTTCAATCGATTGAGATTGAAGAAGATCTCACTTTCTGGAAAAATGCCGCTCCGATCATTTTTGATAACTGCACTCCATGTCATCACCGCGATGGCGCGGGTCCTTTTCCCTTGACCAATTTTGAAGACGTCAAGAAAAGAACGAAAACAATCCGTCAAGTAGTAGCGGACGGTTACATGCCCCCGTGGCCGGCTGATCCTGAGTACAGCCATTTCAAAGGCGAAAAAGTACTGACAGATCTAGAAAAACAGACAGTGATTGCCTGGATTGATCAAGGTGCTCCCGAAGGAGTCCGAACTGAAACCAGTCCCGAGCCAAAGCTTTATACCCCTTTGAGTCAGGAGCAGCCCGACCTGATCATTCCTTATGCTGATACCGTATGGATACCGGGAAAAAACCTCGACCTCTTCAGAATTGCGAAAATTCCCATCAGACTGCCGAAAGACACCATTATTAAAGCCATTCACTTTAAACCCGGAAACAAGCAGTTGGTCCATCATGTCAACGGTCACCTCATTAATTATGAAAAGGGATCGAAGAAAAATCCCGAACGAGGCCGGTGGATCATAGATGCTGAAAAAATGAATTCGCTGGAAGCATACCGGCTCATGGATATTGCCAATGACGATGGGACCTACCCCGCTATGAGGGTTTCTGCATTCAACTACTTGCCGGGTGTAGAAGCCTTGCAATATCCGGCAGGAATAGGAGGCCTTTTCGTCAATGAGAACGCAGCATTTTTACTGAATACGCTGCACTATGGCCCTTCGCCGCTGGACACTTTCGACCTCAGTCAAATTGAGATTTATTTCGCTGAAAAGCGGCCCGAAAGACCCGTATCAGAACTTCACATGGGCACCCAGGGCATTACTCCGATTGAACCCGCTTTTATTTTACCGGCAGGGAAAGTCAGCACCTTCACCACCAAGTACAAAGTTCCCGAATCGATGTCCGTTCTTACGGTGAATCCGCATATGCATTTGCTCGGAACAGAATTCACTGCCTACGCTTATTCGGAAGACAAGTCGGATACCATTCCGCTGATAAGAATTCCCGAGTGGGACTTCAGGTGGCAGTACTTCTATACTTATGAGAAAGTATTGGTCATTCCGAAAGGCTATACCATTGAGGTAGTTGCCGTATTTGACAACACCATTGACAACCCATTCAATCCAAACTCACCACCCAAAACCTTGAGCGAAGCAGGAAAAAACATGAAGACAACCGATGAGATGTTTCAGTTTTTCATAAATTACATGCCTCATCGAAAAGGTGACGAACAGATTGCACTCTAAAATATCCTTATCATGAAAATTAAGATTTACCTCACCCTACTGACTCTTTGCTTATCGGTAATTGGATTTTCGCAAACGGCTGACGATCGAGCCAATGATGCCTTGCAGAAAGAAATGAAAGTTTACCACGATGAGCTCGAACTCTCCGGGGAGCAGATTTACCAAATCAATCAATTTTTGGGAGAAAAGCTCAAGCAAAATGAAGCGATTTTGGCTGAAATAGAGGGGCTAAAAAAACAACTCGACCAAGTTGATGTCACTACGGACAAGCTTATTTTGAGCGTACTCAATGAAGATCAAAAAGCGATTATGCTGGAAAAATTGGAAGAAAAACTAGCGAAGCAGCAAGAGGAGTTGAAGAACTCCTTGACGGACTAATCCAAGTCGTTGGCCACCCAACGTAGGTTATCGATTTCGATTCCCGTACTTCGCTCACCTTCGAATTCCATTCCGCAAACTACTTGAACACGGGCCATCATAATCTGCTCAAATTCTCGGATGGTGATGTTTACAGGAGTAAAGATTGAGTCATTAAATGACTGAGTCGATATTTCTACGTACTCGCTCCTACGGTAAGGTTGACAAGTGCCATCATCGGCAATCTTTCCACTGATGAAAAGCTTGATGAAATCAGGAGAACCGTCTTCGGTATCCGTGACGCGCGCATCGAATTGAAGACTCCCTTCCGCGAAATCCCTTGCATCTTGCTCATTAATCAGCGAGAAATAAGAACGATGCGAGAATCCTCCACCAGTTCCTAAGTACAAAGTTTCCATAACGGTAGCCGAATCCCTGGCTTCTTCCATTACTTCTGATACGCCTTCACAAATATTCAAGCTGTAGGCCCCTTCAACTAAGTCGCCATTCCAACCACCCGGAAAGCCGGCTTGCCAGATAATTTGTTCCGCCTGATTGAATTGACAGCTGCCATCATCTTTCAATGCGCTGGCGTCGTAATTGACCGCAACGGGGTCGGTACAACCTTCTTGTTTTGGGTCTTTGTTGCATGAAGTCAGCAAGAGAAAGGCGAAAATCGGTAAGTAAAATTTTGACTGCATTTTTAAGGGGTCTTATGCGATTTACCCTTTTATACTTATTTGCATCGATTTGGTTTCACAGAAGTGTCGGATGTTATAGCTTTGTCGATAAGAATTCACTCTTTATAGAAAACCCCAATGACGTTAACCCAACTCAAATACGTTCTCGCCGTGGATACGTATCGCCATTTTGCCGCTGCCGCGGAAAGTTGCTTTGTGACGCAACCCACCTTGAGCATGCAGATCAACAAGCTCGAAAAAGAGCTCGACGTCTTGATATTTGACCGAAATAAGCACCCGGTAGAGCCAACACAGATTGGCTCTCAAATCATCAAGCAGGCTCGCACCACCATGCAAGAAGCAAAACGAATCGAAGAGCTGGTAAAGGGTAGTAAAGGTCAGGTATCGGGAGAGTTCAGATTGGGCATTATACCTACGGTGAGCACCAATTTGCTCCCTCGGTTTTTGAGGGTGGTCATGGAGAAGTATCCCGAAATCGAACTTAAAATCGAAGAATTACAAACTGATCAAATTTTAGAAAAACTCGATCGTGACCAAATTGATGCAGGCATCCTTGCCACTCCATTGGATAAATCAGGCATTATCGAAAAACCGCTTTACTACGAGCCTTTTATGGCCTATGTCCCAAAAGGTCATCGATTGGAAAATGAGGAGTTTGTGCTTCATTCGGAACTGAAGCTCAATGATATGCTCCTCTTAAAAAACGGACATTGCTTCAGAGACAGCGTCATCAATCTTTGTGCGGCAGCGTTTCCCGATGATCACAGCAATCACAAAACGCTGGAATTTCAAAGCGGGAATTTCGAAACGCTCATTCGACTCGCCAATACAGGGTTTGGCATGACTTTACTCCCCTACCTGATGGCGGTGGATTTGAGCGAAGAAGAAAAGCAATACATCAAACCAATTGAGCACCCTCAACCTACGAGAGAAATAAGCATGATTTACAGCAAAGTACAGTTGAAAATCAGTATCATCGATTTGCTTGCCGAAGAGATTCAAGCCCAATTGCCCAAGAAACTATTGTCGCCACAAGAAGAAACGGTTATAAGTCCGAAAATTGATAAAAAGCTAGCCTGATAAAGTGACGAATCAACGAAAGTGTCATGAATGTGGAAAGTGGACTGACTCTGCCGAGAAATACTGTGTTTTCTGCGACGCCACCCTGGACCCTGTCCTGCGTGCCAAAGAAGAAAAAGCGGAAAGGGACCGAATCGCCAGAGAGAAGAAACTCCTAACCGAGTCGAAGTTTGAAAAATTCTTACGCAACTTACAGGAATCTGAAAAACCGTTTCATAAGTTGTCCTTTCGCATTTTAAATATCGCTTTCACCATTTATATGGGAGTGCTTTCATTTTTCATATGGCTCATCGCACTGATATCGGGATAAAAGAAAGGAGGATGTTCCTCCTGTTGATTTTTCTCTACTTAGCTATTCGCTGGGCTAGATCAATTTCATTTGGACCGGAATTCCTCCACTTTTACGGTGGTGACCTATTGTTTATCCCGATTCTCATGACTTCCGTCAAAATTGTGAGACAGCTTTTCAACTTTTCCTTTGCCATAGACAAGATGCAGGTTGCTATAGCCGTTGTATATTCATCGGTGGTATTTGAATGGCTGCTGCCAAATGAAGGCACGAACTTTGTCGGTGATCCTTTGGACATTGCAGCATACACTTTAGGTGCATTGCTTTATGTGTTCGTCATTTCGAATAATAAACCCGATCAAACTCAGAGAAATAAGCCTCTTAAGACAATACATTAAATATGAAATCACTTATTCTATTGTTCTCCGCCATATTCGTTTTTGGAATAGTCAATGCCCAAAATGATCTGGATAAAATGTCTACCAAAGAGCGAATTCGAATAGCTGAAACAGAGAAGATTGAAGCTGCAACCGATGCACAGTTTCAACAATACATGAGTAAAGGTCATGACCTCTTTTCAGAAAGACATTACCTAAAAGCCATACGCAGTTATGAAAAAGCTGCGGAAGCGCGTCCTTACAATGTCTACCCCAAAGTGAAAATTGCGGACATCGAATTATCGATGAAGGACACATTGGAAATTCTCAGAGCAGCTGAAAAAGAAGAGATCAAAAAGGAAAAACCAAAACCGGAACTGCCTGAAACCGCCGAGACGGAGGAAAAACTTCCGGAGACCCCGAAAGAAACAATGGATCGCTTGGACAAATGGGAAGAAAAGGAAAGAGAGAAATTAGAGAACCGTCGCGAAAATGAAAAGACAGAAAAAGAGCAGGCCCAACCTACACCCCCTAAATCCGGTGATGTTCAAACTATGTCGATTGAAGATTACCGAATTGAGTTAGCCGAAACATTCCCCCGCGGAATTACTGAATCCGTTTCAGAACAAGGAAATAAAGTCATCACTACCCGAGTAGTAGTCCACGATGGAAAAGGAGACGAATACAAAAAAGTCGTTCACAATTGGGGGGGTGTATTCTTCTTTAAAAACGGAGATGCCGTGACTGAGCGAGTGTGGAATCAGGAAACCGTTTCAGAAAAATAAATCGCCTATTTGGGTGATTTGGCTCCTGCCAATACCTTAACCGAAAGATCATTCTCTCTTGGAGGAATGGGACATGAATAGCGATCTGAATAGGCGCAGTAGGGATTGTAGACTAAGTTAAAATCGATCAATAACGAATCTGTCTCAGGAATCTCGATCTCCATGTATCTCCCTCCTTCATAAGTTCCAAAGCCATTGGAAGCATCGGTAAAAGGAACAAAGAGCTGATTTTCGTACCCGGGCATTCGCATCAATTCCAAGTTTCGATAGGCAGCAAGCACCAGCTTCGTAGAGTCGACTTGAAAATGAAGTTCTCCCGCTTTTTGGTAGCGTTGTTTAATGGAGCCCGTCGTTTGGAAAGTAATGGGCTTTTGGCGCTCAAGGGCCTCAAATTTTGCCTTGATGGCAAAGTCAGGATTGTAAGGATAGCGAGCAATGCTGTCAAAACCCGAAACGTCTTCTTTTTTGAGAGGTGAAGTTTCCGGATCGGCAAATTCCGCATCGGTTTTGGTCCAAAATTCAATGTAACGCGATTCTTGTGCGACCACAGAAACTGACGCAAATGCAAAAAAGAAAAAGAGGAATGTCTTGATTAATCTCATAAGCCAAAGTTAATGAATCGGCAGAAGGATTTTTTTGGAATGAAAGGTCATTTTTTACCATCTTGCGGTTCATGGAATTAGCCAGATCAATAAAAGATGCCGAAAACGCACTGAGAGATTT
>DATFKV010000427.1:0-16579 GCA_035268465.1 Cryomorphaceae bacterium
GAAGAACTCGGAGGTGCTTATCTTGCCCTGGGAGCTCATTATCGAAAATACACCAAAGACTTCGGGGTGATAGACACTGCAGGCGCATTGACTGATATTTCTTACACCGACGACCGTCAATCAGTATCGCTCATTTTTAAAGTCGGATACCAAGCTCTTCCGCTTACGAGCAATGTGTTTGTAGATTTCTACACCGGCCCCGCTGTTCGCTTCAAAAATTACGACATCGTTCGCACGACTTCAATCAATAATCCCGATGCGTATTCCATCGAAAATTTAAGTGAAGTTGTTTTGGGTTGGGAAGTGGGAGTGAGGATTGGATTTGGGTTTTGAACGTGGTATTCAGTACTCAGTATTAAGTCAGCGGGACAATATTGAATTGGTTACAATTACTTGGGCCAAATGATTAACTCGGAATTTTCAAGGCAGCTTTGTTTTTATTGGCCAATTGACCACAGGCAGCATCGATATCTTTTCCTCGGCTGCGTCTCACGTTCACGATCAATCCACGACTTTCCAGAAATTCTGCGAAAGCATCTACCTTTTCGGGATCGGCTTGCCTGAATTCGGCATCGTCAATGGGGTTGTACTCAATAATGTTGATCTTGCAGGGAACGAACTTGGCAAACTCAGCGAGTTCGCGCGCATCTTCTAAGGTATCATTGAAATCCTTAAAGATGATGTATTCGTATGTGACTCTGCTTCCCGTTTTGTCGTGGAAGTACCTTAGGGCATCTGCTAAGGCATCAAGGTTATTTGACTCATTGATCGGCATGATCTTGTCACGCTTTTCGTCATTAGCAGCGTGGAGTGAAAGTGCTAAGTTGAAGCGCACTTCGTCGTCCCCCATTTTCTCGATCATCTTGGCAATGCCCGCGGTAGAGACGGTCATTCGCTTCGGAGACATCCCAAGCCCTTTATCATCCGAAATGCGGAAGGTTGATTCGAGTACATTTTTGTAGTTGAGCAATGGCTCACCCATGCCCATGTACACGATGTTTGAAAGGGGTTTTTCGCGCAGAATTTCCGCATCGCGGTAGATCTCCGAAACCTGATCGTAGATCTCGTAGGCCTCCAGGTTGCGCAATCGCTTGAGTTTTCCCGTAGCACAAAATGCACAACTCAAGCTGCAGCCCACCTGGGATGAAATACAAGCGGTCGTGCGGTTCTTCGTAGGAATCAAAACGCCCTCTACCACGGGGCCGTCGCTCATTTTGAACGCATACTTGATGGTCCCGTCGGCGCTTACTTGTTTGTCGGCAATGCGCATGCTGCGAATGATGAATTTTTCTTGCAGCTTTTCGCGGAGAGCCAAGGGCAGATTGGTCATCTCCTCAAAGCTTCTCGCTCGCTTCGTCCATAGCCATTCGAAGACTTGTTTTCCGCGAAAGGGTTTTTCGCCCATTTCTTTGAAAAGGTCAATCAATTCATCCTTGCTCAGTTTCCTGATGTCTACTTGGTTATTCATTGCCGCAAAGGTACTGATTCGGATTGGTCGGGATATAATCGAATAGTGGGAGGTCGGTTGAAGAGCCGGTTTTGCTCAGGCAAAAACACATGCCAAAACCTACAATGCCTGATTGTAAACCCGGGGTTGCACCCCGGGCTAAGAAATGACGCTCCTCCCATACGGGCTTCCTGCGGTCGTCAGAGCTTTTGGTTTTTGGAAATCAAGCGCATTCGCTCACGCAAAAAAAAATCCGGGGATCATTGGGTACTGCCTTTTGGATAGCCTTGTTAGGGCGCCTTATCAAAACATCGGCTGCAACCCGATGCCACAAGTGTCATCCCGACTTGAACGCTGAAGGCGTGACTCAAAAAACTGCATCGAACCTTTTTTAGGAAAAACCCATCGCCGAGCGCTCAGTCCTGTGCATCGCCCGAGGTGAAGAGTTTGGTAACCACCTGAGCTTTGAAAGAACGCAGCACTTTGTGTTAGCTTTTGAGCAACGCTTCAAATCCAGGTCCGCGTTACGCTTTTTTCGATCACTTACTTCAGCGAAAACTTCAATCATCACAATTATACTCCACTCATCAAATTATTACTGACAAGCTATTGCGCTCCTTATTATATTGCACTCTATGAAAAAGCCAAACTTCCTAAAACACGCATGGTTGTCCTTTCGGCGATCGCCTGCCTTGACACAGAATATCCTTCAAACATTGTTTCTGGCATTTTTTGGTTTTTACATTGCCGTCTCTTTCTTGATATCTGGATTGGTCGCAGGTGAATTGATTCGCGATTTTTTCCCGGGAAGAGATGTGCTGGGAATGGCAGGGGCGTTCTTGATTTACTACTTGCCCATGGATATTCTGATGCGGTACTTTCTGCAAAAGTTTCCGACGCTCTCCATTAAGCCCTACTTGCTTTTGCCAGTCTCCAAATCAGCGATGATTCACTACCTATTGCGTCGATCGCTCTTTAGCTTTTACAGCTTCTTACCTGTTTTTCTAACCCTGCCTTTCTTTTTTGTAGAAGTATTACCAAATGCTTCAAGCACAGAATCCATTGGATTTGTCGTGATGGTGTTGGGCATCATTGTTTCTTCCAATTACATCTCCTTTTGGATTTCAAAGGCGTCGGATTTTAACAACTCATTTTCGATTGTTCTGTTGCTTTTGCTCTTTGGCTTTTTGTTTTTAGAATTTAAGGGAATAACCTCTTTCTTCCCATATTTGGAATCAGCCGCGACGGCGTTTTTTACGAATCCCATTTGGTGGGTGATGCCCATCGCACTGGCTTCAGGTGTATACATGTATCTTTTCTTTTATTTCAAAAAACACCTTACCGCCGAAAAAGAATCGAAAGACGAAACGTATCTGCAGAATATCAGTCTGGGATTTTTCGGTCGTTTTGGTCACGCAGGCCGATTGATGGACTTGGAGATCAGGCTTTTGCTTCGCTCGAAGCGCGCACGCTCCTATCTGCTTATGTCTTTTGCAATTCTCTTTTTTCCCTTGATCATGAGCAATTCAGAGGGATTGGGAAAAGAATTTACTTACATCTTATTCGGTTTGTTGATGACGGGTATGATAGCGCTGAATCATGGGCAGTTGATGCTTTCTTGGAACAGCCTCCATTTTGATCTGCTCCAGTCAAGGGGGAATACCATCCACGACATTTTTAAGGCCAAGTATTACATCTTAGCCCTAAGTTGCGTGGTTACATATGTACTCACATTGCCTTACGTCTTTTATGATCCGATGATCGTCGTTTTTAATACAGCTCTGCTCTTTATCAATACCTCTTTCAGCATTTACATGTACATGGCATTGGCTGGCTACAATTCGCTGAGAGTGGATCCCGATGAGGGCAATTCGTTTAGCATGAGCGGTTTTGGCGCAGCGCACTACCTCATTGGTATTCCGATCATGGTTTTCCCAATCGTTCTTTTCTATGCTGGAAAATTTGGTTTTGGGTCGACAACAGGAGGTGTCTTAACCTTGCTCGTGGTCGGCGTGGTGGCGACCATCTTTCACAAGAAGGTAATTGATGCTTGTGTGAATTTATTTGGAAAGAACAGGTATAAAATTGCGGCGGCGTTCAGAAAAGAATAGACTATGATAAAAATTGAAAACCTCAGAAAAGAATACAACGGGAAGGAAGTCCTCAACATTGAAGATCTGACGATCAATCAAGGTGAGATTGTGGGGCTGGTGGGAAACAACGGTGCCGGAAAGACGACGCTTTTCAGCCTTGTTCTCGACTTAATCAAAGCCAGCAGCGGAAGAATTCTTTCTAAAGAAAAGGATGTGAGCCAAACAGAGGATTGGAAGATGTACACCTCGGCCTACCTCGACGATGGGTTCCTCATCAACTTCCTCACTGCCGATGAATACTTTGAATTCGTTGGAGGATTGTTCGATTATAGCAAGACGGATATACAAACGTTCGTGCAGCAATTTGAGCCCATCTTCAACGGGGAGGTGCTCGGTCAAAAGAAATTTATTCGCCAGCTGTCGATGGGAAACCGAAAGAAAGTTGGACTCATTGGCGCATTGATTGGCAATCCCGAAATCGTCCTTTGGGATGAGCCTTTTTCCAATCTCGATCCTTCTACACAGATCAGGGTGCGAAACATCATCAAGGAACATTCCGACAACCGAACCTTTTTCGTGAGTAGCCACGACCTGCACCACATCGCCGAGGTGTGCACCCGCATTATTATTCTCGATCACGGAAAGGTGGTGCGCGACGTGAAGAATTCTCCCGAAATGAAGGAGGAATTGTTCGAATTCTTCGAGGTTACTTAATTTGGTCATTGTGTATATATTCCGTCATTGGGCTTGAGAGCAGCAAACGATCTTACGTATCATTCGGACCTTTCAGCTCTCTGGTCAAAATTGACTGACACCAAATAAGGTCAAAGGCTACTCGCCTTTTCTTACTTTTGTGGGAAACAGACAAAAATGTTAACAGGAATAACTCACCTACACTCGATTCTCAGATGGGTCGCGCTGATCGTCATCCTCGTCGCCCTCGTTCAGTCTTTCAAAGGCATGACCCGCCGATTGGAATACACCGACAAAAATAACCGATGGTCCCTTTTCACACTGATCACCTTTCATTTGCAATTGGTACTTGGACTCGTTCTCTATTTTAGCCTTGGTTGGCACCGTCAGCTGGGAGAAATGGCCGATGCTTCCGTTCGGTTTTGGAGTTTGGAACATATGATAGGAATGCTGATTGCCATTGCTTTGGTCACTATAGGGAGGGTCGTTTCTAAAAAAAATATCAACGGTCCGATGAAACACAAGCGTCAATTCTGGTTCTTTCTGATCGCTTTAATCATTGTAGTGGCGAGCATCCCTTGGCCATGGCGCGAATTGGGAATAGCCAGAGGATTATTTCCGGGAATGCAATGAGAAGGTTTTCCTTCATAGCGTTTTTCTCCTTACTGGTTTGGTCTTGTGGAAGTGAAAATCCTTCTCAGGGAAATGAAGAAATATCCGGTCAAAAGATTTACAAAACGCACTGCGCCATCTGCCACGGCGATGATGGCCGAAAGGGATTTGCCGATGCGAAAATATTGCCCGAATCAGGTTTGAGTCTGGAGGAACGGATTTTGCTCATTACCAACGGAAAAAATACGATGATGCCCTATCGCGGTGTCTTGTCGCAGGAGGAAATTGAAGCGGTGGCAGAGTATACCTTATCTTTAAAGTAATTTATGGCACAAAATATATCTACCGAAACTCAAGTAGAAACCGCCGTACTGGTGGGAGTCATTTCACGCGATGAAACGACCGAAATGGTAGATGATCATTTGGATGAATTGGCCTTTTTGGCAAGAACTGCGGGTATCGAAACCCGGAAAATGTTTACTCAAAAGCTTGATTTTCCCGATACCCGAACTTTTTTAGGAAAAGGAAAAATCCAAGAAGTCAAAGAATATGTAGAGGAGCACGAAATAGACATGGTCATCTTCGACGATGATTTGACTCCCTCTCAAATGCGGAACATCGAAAAGTATTTTGAAAAGAAAATCTACGATCGGAGTCTGCTCATTCTCGATATTTTCATGTTGCGTGCCCGTTCGGCTCAAGCCAAAACCCAAGTGGAACTGGCTCGATCGGAGTACTTGCTGCCTCGCTTAACGCGAATGTGGACTCACCTTGAGCGACAGCGTGGAGGAACGAGCACACGTGGTGGAGCAGGAGAGAAGGAGATCGAGACGGATAGAAGGATGATCCGAAACAAGATCACCAAGTTGAAGGAACGCTTGAAGCAAATCGACAAGCAAATGAGCACCCAACGGGGAAATCGAGGAGCGATCGTAAGGGTAGCTTTGGTAGGATACACAAACGCGGGCAAGTCCACTTTGATGAACCTTTTGAGCAAATCGGAGGTCTTTGCCGAGGACAAGCTATTCGCCACTCTGGACACCACGGTGAGAAAAGTCGTTTTCGGAAACCTGCCTTTCCTGATGACCGATACGGTTGGGTTTATCCGCAAATTGCCCACCCAGCTGATCGAATCCTTCAAAAGCACCCTCGATGAGGTGCGGGAAGCCGATGTGTTGATTCACGTGGTAGACATTTCACACCCCAATTTTGAAGACCATTACAACACCGTGAAGGAGACCCTGAGCGATATCGACAGCGCCGACAAACCAACCATCGTGGTTTTCAATAAGCTCGATGCTTACAAGCCCAAGCCGATCGATCCGCAGGATATCGACCCCGATGTGATGACCGACCCGCTGGAACAATTGAAGAAATCATGGATGTCGCGCTTGGAGGCCGACGAAGTCGTTTTTATATCCGCCATTAAAAAGCAGAATATTGATGAGCTTCGCGACAAAGTTTACGATCAGGTAAAGGCCATTCACAGTCAGCGTTACCCGTATCATACTTACCTTTACTAAAGAACCCATTCATGCCTAGTATACGCCAAGAGAAAGTCGCCAAACTCATTCAGCAAGAGCTGGCCATTATTTTTCAGCAACATTCGAGAGATCTTTTCGGAGGAGCCTTCATTACGGTTACGGTCGTTAGAATGAGCCCGGATTTGGGAGTAGCCAAGACCTTTCTGAGTTTTTTTGCTCCCGGCAAGGGAACCAAGGAGGAATTGTTGGAGATGGTTCGCTCCAAATCATCAAAAATTCGGGGTATCCTCGGAAACAAGGTGGGCAAGCAGTTGCGCATTGTGCCCGAGGTGGCCTTTTTCATTGACGACAGTCTCGATTACTCTGAGAAAATCGATGATCTTTTGAAAGAGTAGCTTGTGGATCTGAGCTTTTTCATTGCCAAGCGGTACCTCTTTTCGAAAAAATCTCTTTCGATTATCACCATCATGAGCATGATCAGCATGCTGGTGGTGGCGGCGGTCACCATGGCCATGGTGGTTATTCTATCGGCTTTCAACGGCATTGAGTCGTTGATCGATAGTCGTTACAGCTATTTCGATTCCGATCTTTCCGTCATTCCCCTCACCAATAAAGTGTTCAGCACCGACAGCCTGGATTGCCTCGATTTGCAAGACATTGAAGGAGTGAGGCACTGCGCTCTTTCGATCGAAGAACGGGTCTTCGCCGAATACGAGGACAATCAACGGATTGTAATTCTCAAGGGTGTGGAAGATTCTTTCATCCAGCAGTCAGGATTGGACAGTATGATCATCGACGGCGAAGCGCGATTGTACATGGATGATACACCGCAGGCCGTGATCGGAATCGGTGTGAAGTACGACCTCGACTTGCGACTTTTTGAGCAAGCCTTTAATCCGCTCAGACTTTCAGCGGTGATCCGCGGAAAGGAATTGCGTCGAAATCTTACTGAGGCATTGAATAAGCGGAATATTCCCGTCGCGGGAGTTTTTACCATCAATATCGATTTTGATTCGGACTACGTGATTGTTCCGATCAATTTTGCCTCGAAGCTTTTGGAATTCGACAATGAGTATTCTACCATTGATATTCGGATAGAAGAAAGCGCAAAGATGGAGGAAGTGAAAGCTCGATTGCAGAAGGTGGTGGGAGAAGATTACCGCGTCAGGAGTCGGCTTGAAAAAAACGAGATCATTTACAAGTCGAACAAGACGGAGAAGTGGGCTACCTTCTTGATCATGGCTTTTATCATGCTAATCGCCACCTTTAATATTATCGCAGCTCTTACTCTTTTGATCAATGAGAAGCGTCACGACATCGCCGTCCTCACGGGAATGGGTGCCACGGTGAAGTCCATCCGTCGGATCTTTTTCTTAGAAGGAGCTCTGATCAATACCATCGGAGCCTTGATGGGAATGTTTTTAGGACTATTGTTCGTTTACCTCCAACAAGAATTGGGATTGATTCGATTGGAGGGCGGACTGGTAGAATTTTATCCGGTTGAAATGGAGATCACCGACTTCATCGCGATTTTTGGATTGGTCGTTTTTTGCGGATTACTTTCCAGCATTGCCCCCGTTAGATTTTTCACCAAGAAGTATGCGTCGGGTTAGTAGCTCGTATGTCGTATATCGTAGCTCGAAGGGTGTGGTTCGAAATGACCAAAGTGAATCTGCCTTTCCAATTTAAAAACCCTTATTCGCTGTGTCGCTGTGTCGCTGTCCGCGATAGTAATCGGGATTTCATGTCGTTGTGGTTCAATAAAGTGAGCGCAGCGAACCACACCCATCACGTCTTTCTCTTTGTGCTTTTGTGCCTTTGTGGTTCCCCTGATGAGCGAAGCGAATTCTGTTTATAATTTTAATCGGAATCTGCCTTTCCAATTTAAAAACCCTTATCCGCTGCATCGCTGTCCGCGATAATAATCGGGATTTCATGTCGCCGTGGTTCAATAAAGTGAGCGAAGCGAACCCTCCTTCTCAAAATCCATTCGTGTTAATTCGTGAAATTCGTGGAAACTCAGTGAGCGAAGCGAACCTACCACACGCCACTCTTTGTGTCTTTGTGCTTTGGTGGTTCATCCAGTGAGCGCAGCGAACTATGCAAACTCGAAATCACCGTACTTCTCTTCTACCTCGTGTAGCAACTCCCTGACGCAATCCGGGTTGTCCTCAGTCACCAGTTTTATGCGGTGCTCCTTAAAGTCCTGAATTCCACGGAAGTAATTTCCGTAATGGCGGCGCATTTCTACCACCCCGAGCTTTTCGCCTTTCCATTTTAGTCCCATCTCGAAATGAGCCAAAGCAGCTTCTACCCGCTCGCTCATTTGCGGTGGAGCCAACATTTCTCCCGTATTGATGAAGTGCTTGATTTCTCTGAAAATCCAAGGGTAACCGATACTTGCTCGTCCGATCATGACCCCGTCTACGCCGTAGCGGTTTTTGTATTCCAAAGCTTTTTGCGGAGTGTTGATATCACCATTGCCAAAAACGGGAATGTGCAAACGCGGATTGTTCTTCGTATCGGCGATCAGCGACCAATCTGCCTCTCCTTTATACATCTGCTGGCGCGTCCGACCGTGAATGCTGATGGCTTTGATGCCGACGTCTTGAAGGCGCTCGGCGACATCCACAATGTACTTGGTGTCCTCACTCCATCCCAGACGGGTTTTCACGGTTACCGGTAAATTCGTTGACTTGACCACCGCTTCGGTGAGCTTCACCATTTTCGGAATGTCCTGAAGAATTCCTGCTCCTGCCCCTTTGCAAGCCACTTTCTTAACCGGGCAGCCAAAATTGATGTCGAGAATATCGGGATTGGTCTGTTCTACGATTCGCGCTGACTCCATCATGGGCTCCAAATCACTTCCGAAAATCTGGATTCCAATGGGGCGCTCGTACTCGTAAATGTCGAGTTTCTGTACGCTTTTCGCAGCATCGCGAATCAGTCCTTCGGAGCTAATAAACTCCGTGTACATCAAGTCAGCACCATGTTTCTTGCACAAGGCCCGAAAAGGTGGATCGCTTACATCTTCCATCGGAGCAAGCAAAAGAGGGAAGTCCCCCAAGTCAATATTCGCTATCTTTGCCATCTTAAAGAGACTGCAAAATTAAACATTCCTAATCGATGGGGTCAAGGCCTTTTTCAAATGCCGATCCATTTCTTCAGCTGATCGTACTTTTTCTCATTGCTTTTTTCTGCGTTGGCATCTTTATGCTGATGGGGCAGGGGCTGCTCAATGCCCTATGGGGAGTGAATCTATTTGATAATCCCAAAGCACTTTCCGATTACCAAAATGAGAACGTCGTGCACATGAATCGGCTGCTTCTTTTCTTCCAACATCTGGGGTTATTTGTGGTTCCGGCCATCGTTTTTGCGCGATTGAGCTCTACAGCATGGAAGAAATACTTGGGATTTCGTTACGTCATGCCTCGCGTCGCGATTGCTTCTGCATTAATCATTATCGCGGCACTTCCGCTGATTAATGTGTTGGCTTGGCTCAATGAAGGCTTAGCGCTTCCCGATTCCCTATCCGGGTTAGAAGAAGTTTTTGTGGGGATGGAAGAAACGGCTCGCGAATTGACCATGGCCATTGCGGGAACGGGCAGCTTCCCCTCTTTTTTGCTGAATATTGTGGTGGTCGCTCTCTTGCCGGCTATTGGGGAAGAAATGATTTTCAGAGGGTTGATGATTCCCATTTTCAGGAAATGGACGAGAAATGTACACGTTGCCGTTTGGCTATCAGCGTTTCTTTTTAGCTCCATGCACTTTCAGTTTTACGGATTCCTTCCGCGTTTTGTGTTGGGAGCATTACTGGGATATTTATTTGTTTGGTCAAAATCTCTTTGGGCACCAATTTTAGCCCATTTTGTCAATAATGCCTTGGCTCTTTTTCTACTCTTTTTGATTGCCCGAGGCAGTATCTCAGAAGAGGTTGATTCTTTCGATCCGGAGCTCAGTGATTGGCTGTGGGTAGGTTTTTCAGTCATCGCCGTGAGCGGTTTGATCTACTACATCCTTCGCTTTTCGAAAGGCTGGAGGGACAATCGTCAAGCCGAGAAATTAATGGAGGACCGGGAGCTAAAGCAATTAGAAGATAAAGATTAGCGTCTAGTTACTTTCAAATCAAGCGGTCGGATTTCGGAAACATCGAATTTCAATTTATCCGGGCCTGATTTCATTTACTCTCAAGAGGATTTCCTGACTACTCTATAAAAACAAAAAAGTCCATCAACCTCAGGTCAATGGACTTTTATGTTTGATTCGATTATTCTTAGTTGTCTAAGGCAGATCCCTTATTAACGGAGTAGTTGATTTTCAATGCCTGAGATTCGCGCAATTCTTGCTTGATGTCGGTTACGATACCCATTTGCACGTCTCTGTCCACTTTCAGTGATGTGGTGATTAGCGGACGCTCTACTTCATCTCTTCGTTCTCTATTTTCCTTAATCCAAAATGGGATGTCTTCTACTTCAGCGAAAGAGTCATCAAGCTGAATCTTTGGCTCTGTTCCATAACGGTCATCGATAGGAGGTCCTACATTGATGTAGTCCACCAGAGATTTTTTCTCTAGCTTCTCCGTTTCAGTGGCATTTGGCTTAGAGATTTTGACCTTTGGGTCGTCTTGGCGCATCACTGTTACCACCATAAAGAAGAACAGGAGCATAAAGATGATATCCGGAAGAGACGCCGTTGACACAGCGGGAGTTCCTTTTTTACCTTTTCTCGTGAATTTGCTCATAATTACCTGTTTTAACTTCCTCCGGAAATGTCCTTCGGTTCAGCCTCTGAGATTCTCTGAGGATAAACGGCCCTGATTGCTTTAATCATGGGTTTATCTTCTGATACAGACGGATTCAATTCGCTATACGCTACTCCGAACTTGTCGAGAGCCAATTCGTTTCTCAACTCATTAATGGCGGCATTCAGCTCGTTTTGAACACTGATGTACATCGCATACTTCGTGCCTCTGTCATTTTGAAGCGATATCATCGCCGATGTAGGGAGTTCGTCGTATTCGCCGATCAGCTCAATGGCTGACATTTTATCCTGCCATTTTTCCAGATCATCTCGCAACTGCTTATTCGATGGGTCTTGCATGACAGCTTGTTGGAGCCGATTGATGCTCTCTTGAACCTTAGCTCTGGTTTGTCGATTTAAGATGGGCAAATCAGGATCCTGATTGGGGTTGGTGTAAAACATTTTCGCCCCCTCTTTCAAATCGCGGATATCCATTCGTTCACCTTCGACCAACAGTTGATTATTGCTGTTTACCAATACCTCGTAGACATTTCTCTCCTTCACCGGAGGAGGGTTAAAGTCTTCAGGCGGCGGGGGAGGCAGTTGTCTCAATAGTCCGATATCTTGATCCATGGTGGTAGTCACCAGGAAGAAGATGAGAAGCAAGAAGGCAATATCAGCCATAGAGCCGGCATTGATTTCTTGCAAAGGTCTTCTGGCCATGTCTTCAGGGTTTATTTAAATATACGTACTACTTCTCCAATTATTGCCATGACCACTGCTCCGATAACCAGGATATACATCAACATAAGTCCTGCACCGCTTACTTGCGAAGCAGTCGTCGTAATGTCTTCACTGTAACGGCTCACATCATCGGACGCAATGCTGTAGCAGATGAAAGCCAATACAACAAAGCCGATAATTCCTATCAGAAGTGACATGTTTCTTTTCAGATTGGTCAATAGCTGCACGAGTCCGAAGATGATGGCTGCACCACCTGCGAGAATCATTAAGCCGAAGACCAACCAGATCGAGGTGCCGATAACATCTTCGTACCCGACCATGATTCTAATTCCCAGAAACAGTCCGATAATTCCGATGATAAAGGCCAGGATTGTTAATCCCGTATCTAGTTTCTTCGTATCCATAGAATTAAACTTTTGAAGTTCTGTGACGAAGTAGCATATCTACCAAAGAGATAGAAGCATCTTCCATGTCATTTACAATTCCGTCTACTTTAGAAACGATGTAATTGTAAAAAATCTGAAGAATGATGGCTACGATAAGTCCCGATACGGTTGTGATCAAGGCTACTTTAATACCGTTTGCTACTACACCGGGAGAGATGTTGTTCTCAGCTGCGATCGCTTCAAAGGCTTCGATCATACCAATTACCGTTCCCATGAACCCAAGCATTGGCGCAAGTGCAATAAAGAGTGATATCCAAGAAAGACCTTTTTCCAAAAGACCCATTTGCACTCCTCCGTAAGAAACAACTGATTTTTCAACCATGTCAATACCTTCGTCGTAACGCTCCAAGCCTTGGTAAAAGATAGAAGCAATCGGGCCACGGGTATTGCGGCATACGTCTTTTGCTGCTTCTACTCCACCTGAAGCCAAAGCGTCTTCAACGTTTTTAAGGAGCTTCACTTTGTTTGTGGTAGCCATGTTGAGGTATATAATACGCTCAATACACAATGCCAATCCAAGGATCAAACAAATCAATACGAAGGACATAAAGAAGGGACCTCCATCGATGAATGTATCCTTCACTACTTGGTGAAACGTTTTTTCTGTTTCCACTGCCGCCGTTTCTTCTTCGGGTTCTTCAATAGCAACAGGGTCAGGTTCATCTACTACTACGTCTGCTTCGGAGTCCATAGCCTCCATTTGAGTAGTATCACCTTCTGCATCTGTTTGGGCGTAACCCGTGTTGGCAATGCTAAAACTGAAAATTACACTCAATGTAAGTGCGGTCAGTAATTTTTTCATGGTTTCCAAAAGTTGGTTTTTACTAAAGATTAAATCGAACGTGTGTAATTCTGTGGTACAAATAAAACTAAAAAACTATTAAATCATTGCGGAGAGGAAGGGATTCGAACCCCCGATCCCCTCTCGAGGATACACGCTTTCCAAGCGTGCGCCTTAAGCCGCTCGGCCACCTCTCCTGTTTCTATCCCTGACCTTTATTTTCTTAGGTCTAAGAGGCGGCCAAATTACAAAAAATTGCCTTCGACACTAAATGTAAGCTTTAACAAATCGTTAATCGGTCGTGTTGAGTTCGTAAGCGGTTCTTTCACCCCTTAGGTCTTGCTCAAAGTAAAGCCGAAATTCTGCCTTTGAAAGACCTTGTCCGAGCAGATACATACTTTTAGCAATGACCGCTTCCATCTGCATATCACCCGCGCTGAGCAGCCCTATTCTTTCCAGCTCGCCACTGGTTTCGTATTTCCCTTGAGTCACCCCACCACCTCGACACTGTGTGGTGTTGATGATTATCAATCCACGATCGGAAGCTTTTTGTAAGGCCTCCAAAAACCAAGGATAGGTCATCGCGTTGCCGCTTCCGTAAGTGCGCAGGATGAGAACGAGGTTGTCTTGAATGTTCAAAGCAGCTTCTACAATATGCTGTGAAACCCCCGGGAAGAGAGTCAGCACCGCCACTCGATTATCAAGTTTCGTTTCAATTCGAAATGGCAATTCAGAGGGCTTGTTGATGAAGCGTTCATTGTATTTTATCGTCACTCCTGCTTCGGCTAAAATGGGGTAGTTTGGCGATTCGAAAGCCTCAAAGTGTTCCGTATTGTACTTGAAAGTCCGATTTCCCCGGTAGAGTTGATACTCAAAATAAATGGCGACTTCAGGAATCATCGGTGTTCCTTCTCGATAATCGCTGGCAATTTCTATCGCGGTGATGAGGTTTTCTTTGCCATCTGTTCTCACCATTCCTATAGGCAACTGAGATCCTGTCAGGATTACCGGTTTGGACAGGTTGACAAACATAAAACTCAAGGCTGAAGCCGTGTAGGCCATGGTATCACTTCCGTGCAAAATCACGAACCCATCATATTGAGCATAATTATCATGTACCAGATGGGCTATTCTTTGCCAATCCTCTAACCCCATATTGCTACTGTCCATTGGTTTTTCAAAGGACTCTGAGTCAATAATTGCGGATAGATTCTTTATTTCAGGAATCTGTTTTTCGAAGTCACTAAAATCAAAAGGGATCAGACGATTCGTGTCATAATCTTGAACCATTCCGATGGTGCCCCCGGTATAAATGAGCAATACTTTTCTCTTAGAACTCACGAAGTTTGAATAGATCTTTAGCATTATTAGTGGTCACTCGAGCTACTTCTTCCACTGATTTTTTGAATATCAAGGCAAGTTTGTCAGCTACCAATCTGGTGTAAGCGGTTTCGTTTCTTTTTCCTCTATGTGGGTGCGGCGTAAGGTAAGGCGCATCAGTCTCCAGCATGAGCCTGTCCAGTCCAACTTCAGCTAATACGGTATCCAATCCGCCGTTTTTAAATGTTGCTACTCCACCAATGCCCAAATAAAACCCCGAATAGCTAAGTGCTTTTTCGGCTTGCGCTACTGTACCGGTAAAGCAATGAAATACTCCGCTAAGTCGATCATCGTAGACTTCATCCAGTATATCAAAAATCTCATCGAAAGAATCGCGGGCATGTATGGCGATAGGGAGTTTTGCCTCCTTCGCCCATTTTATTTGTTCTTTGAAAGCTTCGACTTGAATATCCAGGGTTGATTTATCCCAATAAAGGTCAATGCCGATTTCACCAACGGCAACATATTTCCCCGTGTCAAGCTCTTTTTTTATGGTGGACAGTTCGTCGCGAAAATTTTCTTTGACCGAGCACGGGTGGAGGCCCATCATTCCCATGTACTGGGCGGGAAATTCATCAATAATTCTCTTCATTGATCCAATGCTACTTGAATCAATATTGGGCAATAAAGTGAGAAATACATTCTCCTTAACGGCTCGCTCCATGCAGGCTGCACGATCTTCATCGAATTGTTCGAGGTACATGTGCGAATGGGTATCTATGATTTTCACGCTTTCTTATATAGGTTGCAAATGACGTAAATCGGTTACATTTGAAAAAATTCAAAATTCTTTGACGAAAGTCCTGATCATTCGATTCAGCTCCATCGGCGATATTGTGTTGACTACTCCCGTAGTGCGAAATCTGTACCAACAGATGCACGAGGGGGCAGAGATACACTTTCTTACCAAGAATCGATTTAAGTCCCTACTTGAGCCAAATCCATACATCGCAAAAGTTTATGGAATTGAGAAGAGTACCAACGAAGTGGTCGATCTGCTCAAAGGTGAGCGTTACGATTACGTGATAGATTTGCATGTCAATCTCCGCTCGGCGAGAGTGAAGAAGGCCTTAAAGATGCTTTCATTCAGTTTCAAAAAGTACAATTGGCAGAAATGGGTTCTGGTGAATTTTGGTATCAATAAGATGCCGAAGGTTCACATTGTTGATCGCTATATGGAAACGTTGCGCCCCTTCGGAATTGTAAACGATGGTCGGGGGTTGGATTATTTCTTTCCCGATGGTGAAGAAAAAAACCTACCCGAATTACCCGAATCACATCAAGCGGGATTCATCGCAGTTGCTATCGGCGCTGCTCACTGGCGGAAGAAGCCCAGAGTGAAGCAGTACATCGAGATTTGCCAAAAACTCGATTTCCCAATGGTTTTATTGGGTGGCCCCGCCGAGGAAAAAGAGGGGATTGAAATTGCTTCCGCCTGTGGTAATAGGGTTTGGAATGCCGCAGGAAAACTTAGCTTGAATGGTTCGGCTGCCCTCATTCGGGATTCGAAGTTGGTGGTAACACCCGACACGGGAATGATGCACATTGCCGCAGCTTTCAAAAAACCCATTATTTCATTTTGGGGAGCTACCGTACCCGATTTCGGAATGTATCCCTATTTAAATGACAATTTGGATGTGCGCATCGAAGCGAATCATTTGGATAAAAGACCTTGCTCTAAATTAGGCACTAAGTGCAAGTACAAAGAATGTCGCTGCATTGACGAATTACCGATTGAAAAGGCAATAAAAGAAGCTAGTTCTCAAATAGAGCTTTCAACTCCGTAGCATCTTTCGGATCCATTTTCTTCGCTAAGATCAATCCGAGTTGTCGCCTTCTCAGTGCACCATCGTAGCGCTCCTTTTCTAAATTAGATTCGGGAATGAGTTCGGGCACATTTATGGGCTGTCCTACTTGGTCCACCGCCACGAAGGTGTAAATTGCTTCGTTGCATTTGGTGCGTTTTCCCGTACGGTGATCTTCTACTGATACGTCGAGAAATATCTCCATGGAGGAACCGAACGAGCGAGAAACTTTCGATTCGATGGTAAGAATGTCACCGAGTTTTATGGCCTTGTTGAATGAAACATTATTTACGGCAGCCGTTACCACCACCCTGCGACAATGGCGCTGAGCCGAAATGGCAGCGTTAATGTCCA
>DATFKV010000428.1:0-4376 GCA_035268465.1 Cryomorphaceae bacterium
CAGCTAACAGCTAACAGCTAACAGCTAACAGCTAACAGCTTGACGATGCCTAAATAACACTGACCGTTATGTGGTACTCGTTGTCATAATTGCTGCAGAGATTACATCTAGATCCTGAGCTTTGGTTTGGGGTAAATAAATGGGGCAGCATGCCCCATTTATTTGGATTGCTGCGTCGAATGACTCTGTCACCTTCGCTTTGGTCTGGGTGCTGTAATGTAGGTAGTTTTCTTCAAACTGTACCGGTGTCATTCTCTGTAACATAGTGTGTGGTTTTTTGGTGTTGTAGAGTGCTACAGTTCGGTCAAGCTCAGTGTTCAACTGTTTTAAAGAGCGGATGTCTCTATGGCGTAAATACATATTTTTGATTACCCCGTTAAGCCGCTCTGCCATTGCATTCTCGTAACATGACTTCCCCATGCTACCTGTAATGTTGTGGTCTTGACTCAGGTTTTTAAAATTCTTGTCATAGAACTGGCCTCCCCCATCGGAGTGGAATATGAGCGTGCTCAGCTTGATGAGCTTCCTTTGTCTGATAGCCATTTGCAGCGCCGGTAAGGTGGTGCTTTCGGTGCTCAGATCAGCTGAGGCATTATATCCAACAATGACCTTCGTGAAAGCATCCTGGATCAAGGTGATGTAATAAAACCTATCCATCAGTTCATAGTAGGTAATGTCACTTTGCCACACCTGATTAGGCCTGTTGATTAGCATGTTTTCTATGAAATTCGGGGAGAACATCGTTTTGGAGCTGTCGGTGGTTCTGACATAGTTCTTTTTAACCTCTACTTTCAGGCCCGCACGACTGCATAAATCCTCAAATGCATCACGGCCCAGACCGCGTGGCTGTATCATGAAATATATCGTTCGCAATCCCATCTCAGGGTGATCTTCACGTATTTCGTGTACTATTTTTAGCAATTGAAATTCCAAGTCTTGTGATTTCATCCGGCGCTCAATGTAGCCGTGAACATTCTGCTTAACAGTTCCTATAGCTTCATAAAAATTGTTGAGACTCACCTCCATTATTTCTCTGTTTTCCCAATACCAGAGGATTGTTGGGTAGAAAAGTTTTTTTTTATGTCGATCCGGTAGTATTCCTCCGCCAGGTCAATCATCTTATCTTTGAAGTCCAACTGGAGCTGCTTTTGCCCCAAAGCACGCTCAAGATCCGCAACTTGCTTTTGTAGAGTCAATAATTTTTTGGTGTCACTTTCTGACTCAACTATCATACGCTCAGGTTTTTTCTTCTTGCTCATTGTGCCGTATTTGGCGATCCAACGCGAAACGGTAATGCGCGCTATTTCATATTCCCGGACAAGTTCGGAAGTATTTGTTTGACCTGTTTCCAGTTCATGTACTTTTTGTCTTTTAAAGTCATCACTGAAGTGTCGAACTTGCCTTTGAGCGATGCTCATTTTAAACTGATTTCTGTTTGCCATTTTTGGACTGGTTTTGTTGTTTGAAACTCTAAAAACCGGTCAGTATATTTCAGGCATCATCATGAGCCCTCATGATATAGCTTGACAGGTACTAGCCGGCAGCAGGAAGCCGGTAGCTTTCAACAGTCAGCAAAAACGCTACTCCATCCCCCACTTCACCCCAAAGAAAACCGTCCGCGGACGATTCGGCCCATAGATGTATCCGGCATCTCGATCGGGTCCGATGTCAAAATCATCTTGGTAGGCATTGAATACATTCTGCATTCCCGCCGTGAATTCGAGATTCGTATTGGAATTTAGCGGAAGCGTAAACGCCACCTTTAGATTGCCTTCAAAAAAATGAGGCGTCTCTTTGATGACCGTATATTCCGTTTCCGGATCGATCACATGAGCCAGTTCCATAGACCCGGTGTATACGCCCGAGCAGGTGAGTGCCCAGCTCTCAGTAGGGCGATAGGTGCACGCAAAGAAACCGTAGAGATCGGGGGTGCGAAGAATGCGATCCGTTGTGATGATACTATCCGCATTGGCATCGCTCAGCTCTGAAGGCGCCCATATTTCCTCATCTTCATTGTAACGCGCCGATTGAATGGTCATACCTGAACTCAATAGCCACTTGTCTTTAAATGCAGCATTGGCCTCCAAATTAATCCCTGCCACGCGAGCTCCTGATCCGTTTCGCTTGGTAAGAACTGCCACACCGCTTTCCAGCTCGGTTTGATTGGTCGTGATAAATGCGTCTTGAAGATCCGTAAAGAATCCTTCTGCAACCAAACTTACTTGCGTAAAATCGGTAGTCTTGGCATAGTTTAACGAGGCAGTATAACTGTGTGATCTTTCAGCGGTTAAATCGGGATCGAGTTGAGTAAATACAGCTGCGCCGCCTACCGTCTCAATGTGCAGATCTTCGTCAAATGCCTGAGGAGTGCGATAGCCTTGGGCGTAAGAGCCTCGAAATTTCAAATCCGTCGTAAGGTCAACCATCAACGCTGCCCTCGGCACAAATGCTCCGAGACTTTGATCGTTGATGAATGACTCGTCTTCAAAATTGTAAAGTCCGTCAATATTGACTAGATCGTAGCGCCCTCCAAGCAAAATGCTGATCTTTTCCAGAGGTCTCAACTCCACCTGTGCAAAAGAACCCCAAACGCCAACGTCCTGGGCAATTTGGCGACCATAGCCCGGCATACGATCGGTTACGGAATTGTATTGAAACTCCGTTCCCGCGTAGATGTCCATTTTAGAATTTACTTTAAACGAATGGCGAACGCCGCCTACAGCTGAAACATCTATGGAAGTTCCGTAGGCATTTATGGCCAAAACATCACTTGTGGTTAAACTATCTCCCGGCTGCAAAATTCTTCCCCCTCCTCCGTAATAACTGTCGCGGTCCGTACTTTGAGCCGAAGAATAGATAGAGACCTTCTGACGGTAATCATCGAAAAACAATTCATACGACAGGGCTCCTCCAATAATCCCGTGATCCAATTGTTCGGTAATATCGGTCTGGTGTGGTTGGAGGTCAAATTTGTTTCCCCCTCTTCTGAATTCATTGATGGCGAATCCGTTCAGCTCAAGGCGGCTATTTTCTGTGGGTTTATAAAAAGCGTTGAGTCCAAAAGTAGAGTTCTCGATCAACGTCATTTCAGAAAATCCGTCTCCATTGGCATCCCACTGCTCTCGGTCACGGTTGAAACCGTAAAGGTTCAGACCCATTTTCAAGTCATCGCTCACGATCGAGCCGTTTAAGGTGATTGTCCGGTCCGAAGCTTCCAAATTGACAAAGGCTTGGTTGATGCCAATTTGAAAAGAATTGTCCAGGGGGTCTTTGGTGATGATATTCACCGTTCCGGCGATGGCATTTCCGCCATAAAGCGCAGAGCCCCCTCCGCGAACCACTTCCACTCGATCGATCATATTGACTGGGATCAAGTCCAAACCATAAACTCCCGTAAGAGCAGAGAAAATTGGGCGGCTATTGATTAGTATTTGGGAATAGGCGCCGTCGAGGCCGTTCATTCGCAACTGGGTGAAACCACAGTTTTGGCAATTGTTCTCCAACCTCAATCCCGGAGAAAAAGACAACCCCTCTGCCAGCGTAAGCGATTGCGTGTTCTCAAAAGACTTTTGATTGATGCGACTCACAATGACAGGCGCCTCAAACAGCGGTACCTCCGTTCCCGTTCCACTGACCACCACTTGATCGAGATTCACTTCCATTTTCACCAACTCTACGTTCAGTTCCAAGTCCTCATTTTCCGCGACGGTAAACTCTATGTTTTTGGTGGAATAACCTACCGCTCTCACTTCCAGGCTGTATGTGCCGGCTGGAACGTGCTCCAAACGAAAACGCCCTTTCGAGTCGGTAATGACACCATTGGTTAAAGAGCTGATACCAACGGTTGCGTATGAAATCGGCTCAGAGCCAACGGATACCAAGCCCGAAATGACGGCCCCATGGGCGACTAGTCCTTTCCATGAAAAAACAAAGAGAAAAAAAAGGATTGATCTATCCATGCACTTCATTAGTTAGAGAATGCAAAAATATAATTTAGATTCATCTAACTTTTATAAAAAGGCAATGAATTTGACGTTAAGTTTTAATAACTTCTATTATTTAGCCGCAGCGCTACTTCTCATCCAAGTATCTTTGCATCATGAGAATCGTTCTAGTTTTGTGTAGTCTATTCTTCTGGCTATCATCATTCGCCCAAGAAAACATCAAAGAGCGCATCATTTTATTGGAATCTTCCATTTCCGATAAAGAAGCTGACATTATAGCCCTAACCCAAAAAGTAGATTCACTAAAGCTGCTCGATATTTCCAAAAGGCTGGAAGCGATGGGATGGCCGGATGATGAGGGAGAGTTGGTAAGGCACAATGCCCTTGCATTATCTTACTCCGAGGAACATGAAATGGCTGCGTGGGTAGCGC
>DATFKV010000429.1:0-18011 GCA_035268465.1 Cryomorphaceae bacterium
TACCTTTATGCTCAATCTAATAAAGGAATAACCATCTCGCTATGAACGACCAACACACTTTTCTATGCGTTTCCTCCTATTTTAAAGGAGAAGATTTTCTGATCGGCTGTAAAGAAGCCGGCAATCGAGTATACCTGATTACCTCTTTAAAACTCAAGAATGAAAACTGGCCTTGGGAGCACATCGACGAAGTCTTCTACATGGAAGAAGAGGCAGACGGCACTTGGAATATGAACCACCTTATACAAGCAGTGGCCTATCAAATGAGAGAAATTCGCATTGATCGATTCGTGGCTTTGGATGACTTTGACGTGGAAAAAGTCTCTCGCCTGAGAGAACAGTTTCGCATACCCGGAATGGGCGACACTACGAGTCGGTACTTTCGCGATAAGCTGGCCATGCGGGTCAAAGCGAAATCCGAGGACGTGCCCGTCCCTGCTTTTACGGCTCTGTTCAACAATGCACAGATCAATGAATACGCCGATACCGTTTCGCCACCTTGGATGATCAAACCCAGGTCAGAGGCCTCGGCGGTTGGAATCAAAAAAATCGAGAACAAAGAAACACTCTGGCGCATCTTGGATGAGCTGGGTGATGACCGCCACAAATACCTCTTGGAGAAATTTTCACCGGGCCAAGTGTTTCACGCTGATGCATTGACCTACGGTGGAAAAGTTGTTTTCTCCAGAGTGAGCGGATACCTCGACACACCTTTCGATGTGGCTCACGGAGGAGGAATCTTTCGTTCGCAGACCTTGGCAATGACCGACCCTGATCAGAAAGCCTTGACTGCCTTGAATAAGAAAGTGCTGAAGGCATTTGGGATGGAATACAGCGCGTCGCACACTGAGTTTATTAAATCCAATGAAACGGGTGAATACTTTTTTCTGGAGACATCTTCTCGCGTAGGTGGAGCTCATTTGGCAGAGATGGTCGAGGCAGCCAGTGGTGTCAATCTCTGGAAAGAATGGGCTCGGATAGAGAACGCCATGGCCAAAGACGAAGTTTATACCGCTCCCAAAGACAAAAAAAAACATGCAGGCATTGTCGTGTCACTGAGTCGATATGAACATCCTGACATGAGCGTTTTCAATGATCCCGAAGTGATTTGGAAAATTAGCAAGCCTTGGCACGTCGGTATGATCATCGCTACCGATAAATACGATGACGTACGGATGAAACTCGACGCATACACAGAGAGAATTGCAAGAGATTTTCACGCCAGTGCCCCTGCTCCTGAGAAGTCTCTCTAGTCTCGGTGAAAGAAACCGACGCTGGCGCCTACCCAGTCTTTGTCCTTGTTGTAGCGAACGCCTACCATCTCACCTTTTGAGATGCGTACCAGATTATTGACTAGTCTTACTTTGGCTTCACCTTTTTCCCATATCATCATCACTCGAAGTTCGCACTTGGCGGGACCTGAAGGTGTGTCGATCAAAGGTTCGTATTTCACCTTTTTTTGGATGATGAAATTTTCTTTATCCTCGATTTCATCCAAATCCTTGGGAGAAATATTCAATTTCACGCCACTTCCCGCAAAAGAATAGAGCGGCTTCAACACGTAATTCTCCAAGTCTTCAGGGTACTCATGCAGTTCATCGAGATAGTAGCACTCGGGTACATAAGGACTATTAAAAAGCGGCATGGTGTATTTACTAATTCTAAAGAACCAATTGGGGTGTCCTACCCATTCTACATCCACTTCATTGTGGAAATAATATTCTCGTTTTAGATCAGGGCGCTGTTTTAGCTCATCGAAAATGACGCGATTGTAGATTCTGAGGATTTGTATTTCATTTCCGTTTTCATCCTGATAAAACAAGTTCTTGTCTCGTTTTATGAGTTGACTAATGCAAAGAACTTTTATTCCAAGGTGTGCCTCAGCACCCAAAAAGTCGATATAAGTCACTTGTTTTTCCGGTTCTACTTCCAGAAGAACGACTTGTTTCGGGTCAAAATCACCGACTATTTCTTTGCGCAGGAGTTCGAGATATCGCAAAGAGTCTAATCCATCAAAATGCACGGTGAACTCATCGGGGATATTGAAATTCTCAATGTATGATTTGTAGAGCAAGTCCTGAAAAAAATACAGCGAAGGAAAGCCCTGAACCTCGATGAGTTGCGGAACGATTTCACCTTTATCATTCTTACAAATACCAAAATCCATTTGAAGAAATCGGGTGTGGTAATCTTCATTTGGCACCACCAAATCAGGATGCTTAATCGCCCCTTTTGTCAGTTCTTTAAAATTCGGTTGAAGAATAATTTGATTGATATCCTCACAGGCTTGAAGTACTTTTTCTTTCAGTGCATTGTCAAAGAAAACCGGAGTTTCGGCAAGCCGAAAAGCAGGTGTGTGGTTGTACGCTCTTGCTATATAGGCTTTGAATGCGTCGTACTTAGCTTCCGTAAAGTTGGTATTAAACCAACTTCTCATTTTCTTATCCATTTCTTAGACCGTTGTCGCTGTTTCAATCTGCAGTTTATCCAGTGCATTGTCGAGGAAGGCAGGGATTACCGTATTATGAGTATACTCTATTTTCTCAGGATCCTCCAACTGCTTCATCATACTGTTGTATTTGCGAATCGTATAATTGGCCAATACCTTTTGTTTGTTCTCCTCCTTTGCAAAATGAATTTTCATTCCGTAAGGATCAGCCTCAGGGTGGTATTGAGTTCCGGCCATTTCGTCAGAAAAACGAACGGACATGATGGCCCTTTCATACTCCACGTGGGTTCTGATTTTTTCTAACGACAAAATCGTCGCTCCGTGATCCCTGAACACTTTCTTTCGCGGTTGAATAAGTTGCCAATCGCGAATGTCTACTACATAATAGGGGTCGGCAAGATCTCTTAACAGACGATCTTCTTTGCCCTCTCTCGTCTTGTGACAAGGATAGATGCCAAAGGAGGAGACTTTTCTCCGCGTGATCTCTCCCAGCTCAAAATGGTGACAAGCCATCTGGAAAGAATGGCAGATAAAGAAGACGTATTTTCTCTCTGCGGGATTGGTGGTAGACAAATTGTGATTCTTTATGTCGTCAATCAATCTTTTCCAGGCTACATCCCATTTTCCGTCTCCTTCGAGCGGACTTCCCGGACCGCCGGTAGAAATGAACATGTCGAAGGACAAATCGGGAATTTCATGCTTGGCTCTTACATCGAAGACTTGGTAATCAATCTTTTCCGCATACTTGTCAAGCATGGTTTTGATCGAGCGCATCCCTTGATTGGGAGCCCCTTCATACATATCGAGTAGAGCTAGTTTTGCCCTCATATCATTTGAATTCTTTCGTTTCTGAAATCATGAAATCCACGACTTCTTTTAAATCCTGAGATTCTGAGAAAACTTTGAGCTGTCGGTCAGCGCCGGTGCCACCTGAGAGAATTTTCTCAACGTATCCCAAGTGCTTTTTAGATCCTAAATCGCCGGCCACATCATCTACAAAGTTCAGCATTTCAAAGACCAAATCCTTGCAAGGTTTCTCTTCTTCCGTTCCAAAGTCGATTAATTTACCTTCAATGCCATACCGGCCGGCGCGCCACTTATTCTCGTTGATCAATGTGCGGCTGTAATTATTGAAGCTGCAATTCAATCCGTGAATCTTGTAAAGTTTGGCCACCAAACCTTGAATCATTGCCGCCAAGGCCAACGTTTCATCAGCTCTGAGGGTGACGTCACATACACGAACCTCAATGGTGGGATAAACCGGGTGAACCCTTATGTCCCACCAGATTTTCTTGGCGTTGTCGATGCATTTTGTCTTCACCAAAAGCTCTAAAAAGCGATCATACTCGGGAAGACTGTTAAAATGTTCGGGGATTCCCGTTCGGGGAAACTTGTCGAACACCTTTGAGCGAAATGATTTAAACCCCGTGTTTCGGCCTTCCCAAAATGGAGAGTTTGCCGACAAGGCATAGAGGTGTGGCAAAAAATACCGCATTCCGTTCGCCATCTGTAGCGCTAGGGTTCTATTGGGAATACCCACATGCACGTGCATCCCAAAAATGAGATTGCTTCTGGCCGCGTCTTGCAGTTCGAGAATGATCTCGTCGTATCTCGCATTTTGGGTGATAGTCTGACTTTGCCAACTCGAAAAAGGATGAGTTCCCGCGGCACCAATAGCCAGTCCCAGCCCTTCGGCGGTCTCAATTATGGTTTTGCGCAGGAGCTTTACCTGATCTTCCGCTTCAAGGATGTCTCGGCATATGCTCGTCCCGCCCTCAACTTGGGATTCGTGGAGCTCGGCTTTGATTTGATCGGGCAATAGTTCCTCCCCCAGCCTCACAAGCTCCTGCTTATGAGAGACCAACTCTCGAGTATGCGGATCAATGACCTGATACTCCTCCTCTATGCCGAGTGTAAAAAGCATATCCTTCGTCCTTTCTAGGATTCAGAAGACTTCTTCGGACTTACCTTTCCCTTTTTGGTGCTCACCTTTTTGGCGGAAGCAGTTGTCTTTTCAGTTGCAGGTGCCGTCGTTTTAGTCGCCGTTACTCTTTTAGCCTTGGGAGCTGTGGCCGACTTTTTGGCTGTTGTTGTTTTCTTTGCCGCACTAGCTTTTTTAGCAGGAGCGGTCTTCTTTGTAGGGGCGGCCTTTTCAGCTGCACTCGCTTTAGCGGGAGTGGCTTTCTTTGCTGTGGCCCCCTTAGAAGTGGCCGCTTTCTTTGTCGGAGTTGGTTTTTGGGTAGCTGCTTTCGCCTTTTTAGGAGTCGCTTTTTTTTCTGTGGCGGCTTTTGCGGGGGTCGCCTTTTTGGCGGGTGCCGGCTTCTTAGCAGTTACAGCTTTCTTAGCTGCTGCCGGCTTCGTGGCAGGTTTAGGACTTGCCGCTTTAGCAGGTGCAGACTTTGCAGTTGCGCTTTTTCCGGCGGGTTTATTTGCAGCTTTCTTAACCGAAGTCTTTTTTGCGGTAGGTACTTGGTCTTTTACAAAATTACCCCAAGTCAAATTCATCTGGCCTTCTATATGCGCTTGCGCTCTCTCAATAGCCAAATTTGCTGCATTCTCAACGATCCATTCAAAATTGTCCTCACCAACAGAATGAATATCAGCATCCGGTGCAGGATTACAAAAATCAATGGCATAAGGGATTCCGTCTCGAACGGCAAACTCGACCGTATTGAAATCATATCCAAGCGCATGGTTCAGTTTTATAACTCCTTCGTGAACTTTGTCCAGAATTTTCCGGTCAACCGGACCAGCATCCCTCATGTAGCGCAAGTGATGAGGATTGCGTGGTTCGTACTGCATGATCTGAACTCGGTCGCCCCCCAGATAGTAGCAACGGAAGTACTCGGTGAACTCAATTTCTTCCTGAAGCATCATTACCAACTGTCCCGTTTCCCTGTGTTTGGCAAATAGATCATCCGGATTTTCCACTCGGTATACGCTTTTCCAGCCACCACCGGAATGGGGTTTCATGTATGCCGGAAATCCGATGTATTCAAATATGGAGTCCCAGTTAAATGGAAATTCCAAGTTTCTGAAAGAG
Organism: Cryomorphaceae bacterium; assembly: GCA_035268465.1. GTDB lineage: Bacteria > Bacteroidota > Bacteroidia > Flavobacteriales_D > Cryomorphaceae > JAKVAV01. Next base: position 5,493 of record DATFKV010000429.1, read on the forward strand.
TTCTCGTCGGTATCATTCGGACGTTCGTGAGAAGGAAGCAATACTGTATTTGGCACCGCTACATCCACACTAAGAGCTAAGGCATTATTGAAAAATTTCTCATCGGCACTCCACCAAAACGGATTGTTGAGAACGGCCGTTCCGCCGATAGCTGCGTTTTTTAAGAAGGCGCGGTAAAAAGGGACGTCTTGAGAGATGCGGTCTATGATTACTGCGTAATCGGTCGCCTTGCCTTGACGCACTTGTTCAATGTTTACGGCTTCTGCCACAATTCCATCCACATTCTTGCTATTCACTCGGTCGATGAATGCTTGTGGGAAGGTGTTTTCTTGTCCGAAAAGAATTCCAATCTTTTTCATGGGTATTTATTTTAAGAGGTCTTGTTAAAGTTTAGAAATATAATCAGGGAACATCATTCGCCAAAGCGGCCAATCGTGCTCAGCCCATCGGCGTTCATCGAGCCAATGAGGTATATTTTTGGAGTTAAGAATACCAGAGAGAGTCAGGTTTGCATCCTTGCATATATCCCATTCACCGTAGCCCAATATAATGTTGAGATTCCAGAGCTCGGGATGGTCGCTATTATGCAAATAGTCTACGGGGTTATTGAAGTAAACATTGTCATCGTAATGCCCGTCCATAAATGATCGAATGTCAAATGACCCACTCATACTGATCAAATGACTGACCAAGTGTGGATTTTTGAAAGCAAAATTGGCGGCAGAATAGCCACCAAAACTGGCTCCACCCACTGCTACTTTTTGAATTCCATATTCGTGGCGAATGGCATCAATCAGTTCCTCTTTGATGAATTTCTCAAAGATGATGTGATTTCTCACTCGATCAGCTGCGTGAATAGACTTGTTGTACCAACTCAAGTCATTGATTGTGTCAGGACAATAAATCTTTACCTTTCCTTCATCTACCAGGTGTCGTGCAGACTCAATTAGCTTGAAGTCTCTACTTTCGTAATAACGACCCAATGTAGTTGGGAAAATGATCAGGGGAGTTCCATAATGCCCGTATACAAGCATTTCCATGTCTTTCCCAAGTGTTGGTGAATACCACTTTTTGTACTCTTCTTTCACTTTTAATTGGTCTTAATTGAACGGTAGTTAAAATGACACTAAGCACTCAAAATGCGGCGCAAAAGTACATATTATTAAGACTTTAGCTTATTAATATCTTTCCGGGAAAATCATTTATACCAATCTTTCACGGAAGTCACTAACAAAGGCAGCAAAACGGCTACTAAGTTGACAATCGGATAGGAAAAAATTTAACAATTAATTAAACTCGAGGTAATAAAAATTCAAAGCATTGATGAAAAACCATTGATAATCTGCACTTGCTTTGCTAATTTCGCTACCCCCGAATTAAATCGGCAATTCTTCGAATGCAAGGTGTAGAAGGAAAATTCAATTTTAAAGGTGGTCGCAGATTAAAAGGAACGTTTCGACTTTCTTCTGAACGCAAAAAGCGCAAAGAGGGAAAAAAGAAGTGGAAACCGGTTACGTGGTCAGGCAAGCTAAATGATCACAAGATTGAAATCGTTCAGCTTTGCGACCTGCCTACCACCATTGAAGACTTCACCTGGAAAAAGTTTCCTGAGAAATACGAGGTCGTCAAGGCCTACATTGCAGATGCAATAGAACAATACATTTCAGAACCGGAGAAAGATTAAGGCCTTGCTTTGGTGGTTTTCTTTTGGGGAAAAACTGCTTTAAGGGCATGATCATAAGCTTCGTCGTAAGCAGCCATAAGCACTTTCCAGTCAAAATCCTCTGAGAAATCTTCCAGCTTATTTCTTTGAAACATTCGGAAACGGCGATTGGATTTGACAAAATGTAAGAGATATTTCGCCAGATTTTCTGCCGATTTTTTGTCCGTTTCTTTTTCTCTTTTCAAGACGTAAACTCCCTTGTGCTCGTGATCGTCGTCCATATGCTCTACGTACTTACCAAAGCCGGAAAGGTCTGAGGTAACGGTAGGCACGCCACGCGCCACGCACTCTAAAGGCGTGTATCCCCAAGGTTCGTAGTAACTAGGGAAAATACCCAGGTGACAGCCTCTTACAAATTGGCCATAATCTATACCGAAAAGTGGGTTTGTTGAATCGATAAAATCAGGGTGGTAGACCATCTTGACTTTATCCAAAGGAGAGTTCACCATCTGTTCGTTGCGTAGGAAGCTCAATAATTCATCATCGATATCGTCGACCAAGTTATGGGTGACGATTATTGGCCACTGTTTCGTTTTCCAACTCTGTATAGTTCTGCGGTAACGCAACTTCCAATAGTCGTCAATCAACTCATTCAGATCGGGAAGTTTATGCTCATCTTTCGATGATGCGGCAGCGTAGAAAAGTCGTTCTCCCAATTGCTTTTCAATGGATTCACAATTTCGCTTGATCTCCTGCATTACTCCTCGCGACTCAAGTACTTCGGGATTGATAGACCAGGTAGGGCGTTTCGTAATGAAGAACATGACTACCGTTTTATTCACCCCTTCTTTCACCATCATGTGGTTGAGCAACTTCAGTGCTTTCAGTGTAATATCAAAGCCTTTGTTTCGGTATTCATAACGACCTGACGTGAAAAAGTAGATCGTATTGTCCAGGTTGAAATCGTAGGAATTGAAAAAGTGGCCGATGATGAATTCGTGGATCTTGTCTTTGTACTCTTCATGGCGATTGTGAACCTCGTGATATGCTACATATTTATTGATGTTGAGACCGTTTGGTGTAATCACATCCGGCTTTTTCCCCAAGAGGTGCTCACATTCCTTCCCCGTCACTTCACTTACCGTGGTAAAAGTATTTACCACCGCAGCGCACTGCCTCTCAATTTGAACTTGGGGTAATATGCCATATCGTCTGGCCTCAAGTTCCCAGTTGTATTTACTCAGATCCTTATAAAAATCGACATCATTTCCTGCCAAATACCTTCCCAGCATGGTGGCATGAGTGGTAAATACGGTAGAAATTGGGAGTTCTTGCCTCGCGATATCAAGTATGGGCAGCGCAGACATCCATTCGTGAAAATGGGCCACTACTTCCCGTTTTCCTTTGAGCACTTCTCGGCTCAGAATGGTGAAGAAGGTGCGATTTAAATCTGCCCAGAGCACCATTTTTTCCAGCAATGCATCCCCCGTATTAGCAGTAATACCATGATCGGTTTTGAGATGGCGATAGAGGGTCTCGAGCCTGTTAAATACATTTTGAGGATTGAGTAAGACCACCTTTGGTCTGCCCGTGACGAGCCAAGTGCCATACCACACTTCGTATCCCATGCTGCGCATTTTCTCGACGGTGCGACCGATTGGGTCACTCAAATTAGATATTGGGTCAAATTCAGCGGATATGCCGTCGCTTTCCAGCGGTCCTAGAAGACAATAATTATCGCCGTGGCGACCAACTGCTGCGGGAACTTTGGAGCGAATAACTGTGTAAATACCGCCAACTTGGTTGCAAACTTCCCAAGCGCATTCGACTATTAGAGGATCTTGATTGATGGTGGACATTAATTTCTTCAGATTGGTAGCTAAAGAAACTAAAGTTTTGAGAATAAAGAAACAGTATTAGCTATACTGAAGGGAAAAATTATAGTTTTTCCTATCCAAAATCCTCCTTAAAACGTCGCGGCCGATATCATTGTAGGCTGCAATCATGCTGCAGCAAACTTGTAGCAAGAGCTCTAACCTTTTGAATTGAAAACTATCTCAGATGATCTTGTCAATCCATCTCCGGATAAACTTCACTAAAAAACTCCTTCATCCGCTCCCACGATTTAGCATCTGCCTCTGCATCATAAGCCAAGGGTAAGTCAAATTTCTTTCCCAAGCTATCAGCCTCAGGATTGGTGTACGCATGAACCGCTCCCGGATAGCTCTCGTAGGTATATGATTTTTGCAAAGAATCCATAGCCGCTTTGAAGTTTGCAACACTCTCAGCGCTCACAAAGGGATCGTCGGCTCCATTCTGCACAAGAATCCTTGCTTGAAGCTTTTCATTCGGGGCCACGGGCAGTTGAACTCCGCTGTGAAAAGCGGCGACAGCGTCGAGGTCTACGCCCTTATTGGCCATAGCCAAAATCAATGAGCCGCCAAAACAATACCCAATGGCCGAAATCTTACCATCTGCGGTTTGAGGGTGTTTTTTTAAGACTTCCATTGCCTCTGTAAATCGGTTCTCAGCCAACTCCATATTTTGCATCACCATTCCCGAAAATTTCTTGGCATTGTCGGGGTGTTCTGCTTGCTTACCATCGCCATACATATCGACGGCCAAGGCTATAAAACCAAGCTCTGCAAGCATATCAGCTCTTTCTCGCACATAATCGGTATGTCCCCACCATTCATGCACCACCAGCACTCCGGGCCTTTGGGTGGTGTCCGTTTCATCGTAGGCAATGTATCCGTTCATTGTTACTGAATCGGACTGATAACTCACCTCCTCACCAACAATACTCATTTCAGTTATAAGCGATTCTTCGTCTACGGTGCTTTCACGATTGGGCTCAGTAGAGCAAGACGAAAAAAGGAAACCAGCGGCGAGCACTATGAAGTAAAACTGTTTTATCATCATTATCAGGTATTTTGTATGAGTTATTGATACATGAAAAAATCAGGAAATTTCTATGGCCTAAGTTACCGGTTGAAAACAACTAGTCTTCCGGGTTAAATTCACAAGATGAACAGCCGGGCGATTTTTTCCCGAATAATCTGCGGTAACCAAAGTACGCGATTACACTAAAAAAAAGGATGAATACAATGATCTCTTGCATATTGCAAAGTTACGAAAGCATCTGATAAACGAGTAAAGAAGCTACATAAGCGAGAGCGGTCATGTACACCGTTTGGATAGTTGGCCACTTCCATGATTTCGTTTCTCTTTTTACAATGGCTATGGTGCTCATGCACTGCATGGCAAAAGCGTAAAACACCAGAAGTGACCAAACGGTAGCCTTGGTAAAAGTTGGTTCGCCGGTATCATCCCTCGTTTCTTCGCTGAGTAATTCCTGAAGGGTTTGAATGTCTTCGCTATCTGCGCCGATACTGTATATAGTCGCTACGGTGCTTACAAATACTTCTCGTGCAGCAAAACTGCATATTAAGGCAATCCCGATTTTCCAATCGTAGCCGAGCGGCTCAATAACCGGCTCAACCCACTTACCCACTATTCCGGCATATGAGGCTTGTATTTCTTTGGATGAAACCTGAGAACGATACTCCTCCATTGCTTGCTCCGTTTTGACTTCCGGCAAAGCGACGGTGGAAGCGGCTTCTTCCATAGAGTCGCCCGGACCGTAGGAAGCCAACACCCATAATATGACACTGATGGCAAGAATGATCTTTCCTGCTTCGAATACAAAGGTTCTGGACTTTTCATACATAGTAGTAAGAACCGTACGCAGCTGTGGTATCCTGTAGCGGGGAAGTTCTAAAACTAAGGTTCCTGATCGTTCATTTTTCATAATGACTTTCATGCCGGCGGCAGACACCAATGCCGCTAAAATACCCAAGAGGTAAAGTCCAAAAAATGCACTACCCTTAGCGTTGAAGAAAGTAGAATCACTTTCGGGAAATAGCAATCCGACCAATACGATATACACGGGTAGTCGAGCCGAACAGCTCATAAAGGGAGTGACGAAAATAGTGATTAGCCGATCTCTTCGATTTGAAATGGTTCGTGCCGCCATAATTCCGGGTATGGCACAAGCAAATCCCGAAATCAAAGGAACTACGCTACGGCCATTAAGGCCAAAAGGTCTCATGACGCGATCGGTGATGAAGACGGCCCGAGCCATGTAGCCCGTTCCTTCCAAAAGCGACAAGAAGGCAAAAAGCAAGGCGATCTGCGGAACAAAAATGACGATTCCACCCAGCCCCGGAATAATTCCTTCGGTCAGTAAATCGGTGAGAGCACCGGACGGCAAAAATTCAGAAAACCAATGGGACAAGAAAGCAAATGAACTATCAATGTAATCCATGGGGCCTTCCGCCCACGAAAATATAGCTTGGAAAACCAGAAAGAGAATGGCCAAAAATATTCCAAATCCAAAAACGGGATGCAAGAGAATACCGTCTAGCTTCCGAGTTAGGCCGGCTCTCTTTTTTTCGGGCGATTTCAAGCATTTCGCTAAGATTTCCCTAACATGATTGTACCGAATTTTAGTTTCTCGGCGTTGAACCTGATCGGGCTTGAAATTATACTCATCGACCAACTCCGACAAACGCTCGCGAATATCCTTCGGAATTTGCTCCTCTTCGTCTTTAAACTTCAGCACTTGGAGAGCTTGGTAAGGATTGCTTTGCTTGGTAATACCCGAGACCTTAAGAAGAAGTGATTCATCACAGAATTCGGCGGGGTCAACTACTTTGCGGCCTTGCGAAAACCCATTCTCTTCAATTGCCTTTTTAATCTGATCTACACCCACCCCTTTGTCTGCCGAAGCGGTGAAGACCGGGATACCCAGTAACCGTTGAAGTAATATCTTATTGATTTCCAAGCCTTCTCTTTTAGCTTGGTCTTCCATATTGAGAACGAGCGCCGTGGGATACCCCATATCCACAAGTTGGGTCACCAAAAAGAGACTTCTCTCAGGATTGCTCATATCTGCAATAGTCAATACTGCAGCTACGTCTATTCCGGGTTCCAACCCGGAAAGTACCCTGAAAACGACTCTTTCATCTTCTGATCTCGGATAAAGATTATAGGTTCCCGGAAGGTCGAGAATATCAACAGAACCCGTTGAGGTCTTCATGCGACCGATGACCTTATCCACGGTGACTCCGGGGTAGTTTCCTACCTTTTGATTGAGCCCTGTAAGTCGGTTAAAGAGTGTAGTCTTGCCAACGTTAGGAACTCCTGTGAGGGCAATAAGGGGTGAGCTATCAGACTTGGCCATATATTAAGCCGCCGAAGTCTTGACCTTGATTAATCGAGCTTCATTCTTTCGAAGAGCGATAACGGTATTGTCAACTTCAAATGCCATCGGATCTCCAAAAGGAGCGGATAAAACGAGTGTGATACTCTTGCCTGGCCAGAACCCCATTTCGCCCAATCGCTGACCGGTTTCATTGCTGTCGAGATCAACAATTTCAACGGTTTGGTTGGTACTGATGGTATCTGCGGTAACCGAATTCATTCTGTGCTATTTAAAATGAGTCTAAACAACGACAATAATACAACCGAAAAGCCTTCGGACAAAGCGCTACCATTAAAATACCACAAACAAGGTATGTCTTTGGTGGATTAATCTGTGGAAGTACGTCCCCGGACTAATGCAGAATAGAAACAGACGCTGCTTCGGCTTCGGCCCTCAGGAGTGCGAATCGGGTATTAGGAATCGTTGGCATGATTTTGACCTATTTATCATCCGATTTTAAACTACACTCACATGAAAAATATTCTACTTTTAATAGCATTCACGATTAGTCCTTACTTTTTGGTCAGTCAAGATTACACACCTTTTTTAGAAGGAAATCCAGTATGGAAGGTGTATGGGGTTGACAATGCTCAACCATCAGAAGATTCAACGACCGATGTCGAATACTCTTTGCAGGGCGACACAACCATCAGTGGTATATCCTACAGAATACTGGATGTAGACCGAGCGCCGTCTTCTTATCAGTATCCTTTTATTGATGAAGCATACCTTCGAGAAAACGAGGAAACCAGGCAAGTATTCATTCGATTTAAGGAGGATGATCAAATCCTATTCGGTGGAAACGAAGAACTGCTCCTATACGATTTCGGCTTAACTGAAGGAGATTCTTTCTTTTTATACGAGGATTTTGAAGGCAATGAAGTGAATATCTTGAACGACACAACGTATACAATCGACGGAGAAAGCAGAACGGCTTGGCTCACTGACTTTCCGTCTACAGGAAGTGAAGTGATGAAAATCTACGTTGAAGGTGTTGGGTTTTTATCCGATTTACTGATGCCTGTATTGTATGAAGAATTTAATTTCTACGAGGCTTTCACCTATTGCTATAACAACTCAAGCCAAAATATTTTTCAAGAATTCTCTTATCTCTCGGTCCCTTCGTATTTTAATTGCAATTCATTCTTATCAACTGAGACCCTTGATAGCGAGCCGGAACTCGCAATATATCCAAACCCCGCCTCAAGCTTAATCTCAATTGAGCTTTCAGAAATGAAAGAGGTTGTCGTTTCTGACTTACTAGGCAAGATAGTCCATACACAGAGTGACATTAAATCGGATAAACTAAAGCTGAACACCTTAGAATGGACCGAAGGCATATATTTGGTGAAAGCCTACAACCGCAAAGGTGACTACGCAGTGAGGCGTTTGGTAGTCAGACATTGATAATTGAGGATTAAAATACCGGTCGGTGCTACGAGTCCGTTAATAATTTACATATTTGATTCTCAAAACAAGAACAGACTTAACATGAAAAACGTAGCACTTATTCTTTTAATCTTCGCAGCACTGAGCTCCTGTGTAAGCCCTGAGGCTGAAACAGAAATGGAATCGCTGCGAATGAAAAACGACTCTTTAGAAAATCAATTGGTGATGAAGGATTCTACCATGAGATTATTTGAAGAGAGCTTTACAGCCATCCAGCAGAATCTTTCTTTGATCAGCGAACGAGAAAAATCCATTTCGCTGAGCGCAGGAGAGCTCAAGGCGGGTGAGGATACTCGAGAAGAAATAACGCGAGATATTCAGGCCATCAATAATCTATTGCAAGAAAATAAAAGCACCATCAGTCGATTAAACACGAAGCTGTCGGATTATGGCAGCGAAGTAACAAGTTTCAAAAAACTGATTTCACAGCTCAATGAAGATATAGAAACGAAAGAAGAGCAAGTTTCCTATCTCAAAGAGAACTTGACGGCAGCAAATTTCACAATTGAGATATTGAATGAGATGCTTGACTCAGCCGAATTCAGAAATGAAATACAAGCCGATCTTATTCAGATGCAAAGCGATGAAATCACGTCGGCTTATTACGCCATTGGAACCTTCAAGGAACTGGAGGAAGCAGGAGTGATTGAGAAGAAAGGAGATATCATAGGGATAGCCGGAACCAAACAACTTAAAAACGATTTCAATAAAGACTTCTTCGCCCGAATAGATATGACAAGAACTCGCAGCATACCTCTCAATGCAAAAAAAGTCAGCTTGATCACGACTCATCCATCTGAGACTTACAAACTGGAAGGAGAAGAGGAAAAAACGCTAACTATTTTAGAGCCCATGCGGTTTTGGGAAGCATCGAAGTATTTGGTAATTGTGATTGACTAACAGAGTTTACCCAAACTATAAAACATAAGAAACCCGCCTCGTTTGGCGGGTTTCTTATTTAACCAATCATTTTAACCAATCAGAGTAACCAATTCTGATGAAGTAAGATGCTTACTGCCTTATAAACGCCGATATTTTAGAAAGGTTACGTCGTTAACAGATTTTCTCAATTGTTTTCGACCAATGCAAATACCGAGTGGATAAAGAGCTTGCTAAATAGGATACATTGATAAAACAAAAAACCCGCCTCGTTCGGCGGGTTTTTTGTTTTAACCAATCATTTTAACCAATCAGAATAACCAGTTCTGATGAAGTAAGATGCTTACTGGTACTCTAACGGGAGTTTTTAAAAAAGGTTACTTCTTTAACAGATTTTCTCAACTCTTTCTAAAAACCCACCCCGCCTGCATTATTTCTATACAAGATGCTTGTCATTTCTTATAAACAAAAAACCCGCCTCGTTCGGCGGGTTTTTCGTTTAACCAATCATTTTAACCAATCAGAATAACCAGTTCTGATGAAGTAAGATGCTTACAATGTTTTCTACGTCAATTTACGTGCCGGGTTACATTGTGAACCGGTAATTAGTGTTAACCGGTTTAATAATATGACTAATATTTGAATTTCAGTCAATTACAACCATTTTTTTTTCGACTATCGTTATTTAATAAATGAACTAAACATCCAATGCTTCTCTTCCGTACGAGAAAGTATCTCCCTCATTAATGTCTCAGTGCCGATGTCGCCATGTTCAATTGATGCGTCTGCAGAGTCGACCATGAATGAAAGCAATGTTTCGTAATCATCTACAATTTGCTCCATCATCTTGTCACCTGACAGGTCATCGTCAGTTTCTTCAATGTCTGATTTTTCCAAGTATGACTTGAGCGTGCTGAGCGGTTTAAATCCCAATATTCTAATTCTCTCAGCTATTGAATCTATATGTTCAGCTGCTACTGTATATTCTTCCTCAAGTTTCTCGTGAATGTCGAAAAAATCTCCTCCCACTACGTTCCAATGAAAATTTCTAATTTTCTGGTAGAGAACGGCGTAATTTGCCAGCAGTGCATTTAGCGTTTCTACTACCTCGTATGCTTCTTCTTTATCAAAACCCAATTTGATAAATGACTTGTCTTTTGCGTTGGTATCCATAATATCTATTGATTTAATGCATTACAAAGATACGAAGGAGAATGTCGTTAACCAATCAGTAAAGCCTATGTAGTTAAAGGAATTACTTATGCTTAAAAACTTAAACTGATTCTTGAAGCAATGCTTGACCAGCACTTATAAATCTTAACAAGAAGCGATCGATATCAGCGAGGGTTAAGTCCGGATTAAGTAAAACAAGGCGAATTGATAAACCTGACTTAAGTGTACAGAAGTTTACCATTGCTTTTCCCGTTTGTACCAAGTCATAACGCAATCTCTTATTAAAATCATCGGCATCGACACCGGCGGGCACTATAAATCTAAAATTGACATTGAGTGATTCGGTGGTAAACATAAGCTCCAACTGATCGGATTCTTCTACTTTTTTCGTGGCATAGTCGGCCAGTTCCATACACTTTTCGACTCTTTCTCGGTATCCCTCCTCACCCCAATAATTCCAAGACAACCAAAGCTTAAGCGAATCCACTCTTCTACCACAAGAAAGGCTGGATGGACCCGTATCATAATCGGAGTTATCGTAATCATGGTAGATATAATCGGCATCATTGGATTGAATCTCTCTCTTCAGGATTCCGCTGTCTTTGGCCATAAAGGCCGAGCAAGTCAGCGGAATACTCATCAACTTATGCGGATTCCAAGTAAAGCTATTGGCTCTGTCGAGCCCCTTAAACCAAGATTGATATTTTTCACTCAAAATTAAACTCCCGCCCCAAGAACCATCGACATGATGCCAAAGTTCGTGCTTTTCAGCTACGTCGGCGATTTCGTCTATTGCGTCAAAAGATCCCGTTTCGGTAGTTCCCGCGGTAGAGCAAACCATAAATGGCACCATCCCTTTCTGCAGTGTCTCCTCTAAGGCCGCGGCTACCGCAGATCCACGCATTCTTCCGCGCCCGTCAACTTTCACTTTCACTACTCCTTGGTGACCAATACCGATTGTATTTGCAGCTTTTAGAAGAGAGAAGTGACTTCGCTCAGAAACGAGAACGGCAAGCTTAGGCAACGCGCTTATCCCCTCGTTTTTTACTTGTGGAAAAGTGGCATTTCGTGCCAACAACATCGCATAAAGGTTGGATTGAGAACCGCCGGCAGTAAAAATCCCCTCTCCTTGTCCCCATCCGGTATACGAGATCATTTTCTCAATGAGGGCTTTTTCCATTAAAGTAGCTACGGGAGCAACCTCGTAAGTGTACATGGAAGTATTGGTGAGGGCCGTGATCAGTTCTCCCACAAATCCGGGAAACCCAAACCCTCCAAAAAGTTGATTTAGGTATGCCGGATTGGCCGTTCGCACCGCATAAGTAAGGTAGTGCTTGACTTCCTCAAGCATATGTTCGTTGCCGCCACCTTCCTTTCGGAGGCCAAAATCGAGTTTCTCACTGAGCTTGTTGGGCGGAAAATAATTGATGACCGGTGTTTCCGGATTCCGACTTTCATCAATCCAATCCTGCATCAAATCAAAAATCTCTCTTAAAGTAGCTTCTTCAGCAGCGTGATTTTTCATGCTATCCTCCTCGATGAAAGGGACAAAATTAAGATTATTCATTCAGTCAATGTTTCTTCTCTTCGCAAGAATTCTTGCTTACGCAAATCATAATAATCGTAACCGTCATCAAATCGCTTGAGCTGAACAACGCTATCATCAAATCGAAGAGCTCCTTCATATTGGAAAGGCACCAAAGTATCTTGAGCTAAATTAATGATTCCGTAAGCCGTATCTTGAACGAGCAAGAGTGTATCCATCCACTCTACAGATTTAAAAACAAATGGGATTTTGGTCTTGCCCAAGTTATCGATAAGTCCGAATAGATCAGATTTGGCCACAATAGCTAAAGAATCTCGAAAATTGGACGCAAAGCTATATTCATAAGGAATGGCCAGATTGACTTCCAAATCAGAATAACCCCACTTCCCCCTTTTTTTCACGGGTATCAAAGTGCCCTCGAAAACGCCGACGTCTTCAAAAATGGCAGGGAAAACTTTGACTCCTGCTGAATCGATTATTCCCACTTTCTCTTTCTGAAATACCTTGGCGTGTCCATTCACAAACTTCGAGTTGGTCAGGGCG
>DATFKV010000430.1:0-2108 GCA_035268465.1 Cryomorphaceae bacterium
TTTTCGTGACGAGCCATTGCAAATCATCTTTCGAAGCTCGTCCTCCATACCCATTCAATTGCTCATCGGAACACTTTCGGGATTAACGCTCGGCTTCGGGGCACGGTGGATTATTACCCGACCTTTCCTGAACAAAGTAGGTATCAAATATGCCCGAATCATTCAAAACTTTGGCATTTCGACAGCGGGAATTTGGTTTGTCTCTTTTTGCGCCGGTTTTGGAGAGGAATTGCTTTTCAGGGGAGCCATTCAGCCGTTGTTGGGCATTTGGATCACAGCCTTTGTCTTCGTGGCCATCCACGGTTATCTCGACCCGCGCGATTGGAAGATTTCAGCTTACGGATTATTCATGACACTGGCCATTGCAGCCCTCGGATACCTCACCGAATATTTCGGAATTTGGACGGCGGCCACCGCGCACATGATGATTGATGTAGTGCTGTTTTATTACCTTACAAGATTAAAGGTTGAACCCAAAACCATTTACAAATTTGATTCACATGAAGGTTAGTTTTTTCCTCATACCGATTTTGTCACTATTGCTTACGTCGTGTGAGGCGCAGGTCAACACATCGCCCGATGACCCTTACCAAGCCTCTCATCCGGAAGCATTTGCCGATTATTGGTATGCGGGTGAGGCCGAATTAAATACGTATGAGTTGGACCAAATGCGCTACGGCGAATTGAGAAAAGGAGAAGCGGTACTGATTTTCGTCACGGAAGATTTCCTTCCCGATGATCAGGTCAAAAAGGAATTTGGCGACAAGCCTGCAACGACTATTTTGAAGCTGAATTTTCTGAAAAAATTCGTGACGGGGATTTACGATTATTCGATTATGACCAGCGCTTTTACACCCATAGAATTCAGAAAATATCCCTCAACCCTAAAGGTGAGCTTTTCTTCTCAAGACTGGTGCGGTCAGGTATTCGGGCAGATGAATTTAAAGAACCGTAAATTGAACTTCCAGACCCGATCCTATTTTCAGGCTGAGGGAGATGTAGAGGTGAGTTTCGACGCCACTTACATTGAGGATGACATCTGGAACAGGATGCGACTTGAGCCACAAATGCTTCCTTTGGGAAAAATTGAAATGGTGCCATCGTTGGAATACCTAAGGCTGAAGCACAAAGAGGTTAAAGCGTACCAATGCGAGGCGTTTTTATTTCTTCAGGTCAACGACGACAAATCCGGGGAAGAATTCTACTCCTACCAACTGTCTTATCCCGAACTTGACCGGAAGTTGATTGTGAACTGTGAAAGTCGTTTTCCTTTTAAGGTACTGGGCTGGAAAGAGATCTGGAATGCTTCCTCCGACAACCCACAGATTACGGAAGCGCGGCTAAAGAAGACATTGAAAAAGCCCTACTGGGAACTGAATTCAGGCAAAGAAAAAGCCCTAAGAGATTCCTTAGGGCTAGATTATCAAATTGAGCGATAAGAGTAGTATCTACCCGATTTCAAAAGAGACGGCCATTTTTTCCCACATCATGGTTACCGTTCCGTCATCGGAAACATCGAACATCAATCTTTCTTGATTTTCGTCCGTCATCGTTGGTTTAACGGTGAAACGGTGCACATCCTTTGATTCATCGTAGTTGTAGGCACCCCATTGATCCCATTCGCTGTTTAAAATAATTGTCCATTCATCCTTCCCGGGAATGGTGAACAAGGCATACTTACCGGCGGGAATCATCTTGCCGGCTACCTTCATGTCTTTCTCCAGCATAATGGTAGTGGCTTCATTGGCTCCCGTTCGCCAAATTTTACCGTAAGGAACAAGCTCTCCCCATATGACTCTTTCCTTTACGGCAGGCGAAGAATAATCAATGGTCACATCGCCGGATGCCAAGCTTGCTTCCGCTGTCTTTGGCGGGCTGGGTCTATCGGCTTTGTCTTGCGCGTTTACTGTAATTCCCGTAAAAAGGAATGCTAAAAATAGTAGGCTGAATGTTTGTATTCTTTTCATAATTAATTGTTTTAACTTTTTAGTCTGTGCTTATTCTGTGAACGTCATTGTTGTCTTGTTCGATCATATCTTTGATTTCTTCGATGCGCTTGGCGACTATGGCCATCTCTCGGTGTCCGTTTTTAATGAGCCAATTGAAAG
>DATFKV010000431.1:0-11469 GCA_035268465.1 Cryomorphaceae bacterium
AAGTACATAGACAATCTTTTTATCACACCGGTTTACGGGGGTGCGCCCATCAGCACTCAAGCGAGGTTTCTGAACAAAGGAACCCAAATAGTAGTGGGAACTCCCGGTCGTGTTGTAGACATGATCAAAAGAGGTATTCTCAAATTGGAGAACATCAATTGGTTCGTACTCGACGAGGCGGATGAGATGTTAAATATGGGTTTTAAAGATGATTTGGAGACCATTTTCCAACAAACGCCAAAACACAAGTCGACCTGGTTGTTTTCTGCTACCATGCCTCCGAAAGTGGAGAGCATCGCCCGAAAGTACATGGGTATAGCAAAGCGAATCAGCATTGGGAAACGAAACGAAGGAGCCAAGAATGTGACGCACGAGTATTACATGGTGAAAGCTGCCGATCGGTACGAGGCCTTGAAACGATTAGCCGATGCCCATCCTGAGTTTTATGGTGTTGTATTTTGTCGCACGCGCCGCGAAACAAATGAGTTGGCCAGCAAGCTGAGTCGACACGGATATCCCGCGCAAGCATTGAATGGTGACCTTTCTCAGGCACAAAGAGATTCGGTAATGCGAAACTTCCGTTCGAAGAGCCTGCGCATGCTCGTTGCAACTGACGTTGCCGCAAGAGGAATCGACGTGGATGACCTTACTCATGTGATTAACTATACCTTACCGGATGATCCTGAAGTTTACGTTCACAGAAGTGGTAGAACCGGACGCGCCGGTAAAAGTGGTATTTGCCTTTCCATCCTTCATAGTCGCGAAAACCGTAGGCTGAAGGAAATTGAGAAAATGGTCGGTAAGAAGTTCGAGCTGAAGAAAGTTCCCAGCATGGACGAGATCGTTCGCGGAAGAGTTTTGGGCGTGGGAGAGGATATTCACTACGCCAATACCGAGCACAAGGATTTTGAAAATCTGAATGCTGAAATGAATACGCTGCTCTCCGAGTTGGATCGAGACCAATTGATCGCACAACTTACACGCTATGCCTTAAAATCGATTGAGGTAGAAACGGAAAAAGGCGGCGACATCAATGCTTCACCATCAGCGAGAGGAAACGATCGGGATGACCGAGGAGGTCGTCGGGATCGAACGGGAAGACGAGAGCGCAGTGATCGTGGCGACCGTTCTGACCAAGGTGAAAGAGGTAGTTTCCGTGACCGATCTGACCGATCAGACCGTGGTGAACGCAAAAAGTCAGGCGGAGGCAAAACCGAAACCGGATTTACGACTTTAGAAATCAATGTAGGTGCCAGTCAGGAGTTGAAGCCCACCCGTTTGATGGGAGTTATAAACGAAGTGATGGGCAATGACAAGGTGAATTTTGGTCGAATTTCGATAGACGATGAGCGCAGCACAGTGGATGTGGAGGAAAAATACGCTACAGAGGTGGCTATGTCTCTCAGCGGAATGAACTTCAGCGGCCGACAGGTAGATGTGATCATCACCGATACGCACGTTCAGTCATCCTATGGCGATAAGCCGTTCAAAGCCAAAAAGAGTTTTGGATCCGGAGGAGGCAAATTCAAAGGAAAAAAGAAAGGAAGTGGATACCCCAAAAAGGGTGGTGGCTACCCGAAGAAAGGCGGCGGATATCCGAAAAAGGGTAGATCCTAGCTAGAATTTTACGATCTACTTATTTCTTTCCAAAACTAAACATCAGGCTCTCAGTAGGTATGCGCTTATTCGAGGATTACCTGTATGCTCACTTTTATAGTGGTCGGAACTTTTTGTAAATATGCAAGATGTTTTTCGAAGATTATAGGCAGGAAATTCTGGAAGGTGTTTCAGATGGTGTATGGCTGCTGAGTACGAAAAGACCTTTTCTCAGCATCAGCGAGAACTTTTGGTTGAAACTAGGTGAGAATTATCCAAACCAAGAAGTTACCATTGAAGATTTTAAACAGCACGTATTTGAAGAAGATCTTCCTGTGCTGAACTCATTGCTTGACCAAGGTGTAAATTATACTGAGATGAACTCAGAAATAATTCGCTTTGTACATAAAACAGGAAAATGGGTATGGTTTGAAATCAAAGTGAAACAACTTAGAAACGATCGAAAGAATGATCGTGCATTTATTTGCTTTGATATTTCTGCTTCTAAAGAACGAGAAAGAATTTATTTGGAGTTTGACCAAATGAACCGCACCGGAGGATGGTTGGTTGACCTGGCGACTTCAAAGATATTCTGGACACCATCTATGTACTTAGTCCATGGAATGGATCCTCAAGAAACAACACCTTCGATAGGGGATGCCATCAATTTTTATAAAGAGGGCGAATCCAGAGAAAGGATAAAGCAATTGTTTGGAGAGGCAGTAGAGAAGGGGATATCCTTTGACGCTGAATTTGAATTCGTCGATAGCCTTGGAAGAGTTAAGTGGGTGAAATCGCGCGGTAAACCCGTTATGAAAAACGGGGCTTGTGTAAAGGTTTATGGCACACTTCAAGATATTACCGAGGAGAAACGCAAAGCAAGAGAAGTAGCCGAAGAGAGCAAGCGACAATTTGAAGAAATATTTAATTCGACCTATCAGTTTTGCGGTATACTGGACAGCGACGGTACGATTCTCAATGTGAATAACCAAGCTCTGGAGTTTGGTGACGTGCAACTCTCTGAGGTAGTAGGAAAAAAGTTTTGGGAAGCATTATGGTGGCAGAACTCCAAAAAAAATAAGAGTAGACTGAAAAAATCCGTGAAAACTGCAGTCGGAGGAGAAACGGTAAGATACAATACGACCATTTGGGATGGGAACCGACAAGAGGTTGCCATAGATTTTAGTCTGAAGTCTATGAGTACTTCGGATAATTCCTCTCCCCTGCTCATTGCAGAAGGCCGTGTGATTCAAGACATGATTGATATCCAGCGCGACTTGGAAACCTTGGTGAAGTCGGTATCAAAACACAATGAGACCTTAAGGAATTTTGCATACATCGTTTCTCACAACCTGAGGTCGCACGCCAGCAATATCTCATTGTTGGCAGGCATACTTAAAGATTCAGTGGGTGAGCCACTCGAGCAGAATGTTCAGTCAATGCTGGAGCAAGCATCCGAAAGACTCGCCGATACAATAGGTCATGTAAACGATGTGGTAATCATCAATACAGAGGGGGAAGCTTCAACGGAGCGGATAAATCTGAAGAAGGTTGCGGATGAAGCCGTGTCTACCGTATCGGCTATTTCAGATGCTGTAGAAGCCGATATCCGACTAAACATCTCGCCTAAGATCCACGTTTTGGGTACTTATGCTTACCTGGAATCTGCTTTGTTGAATGTGATAACAAACAGCATAAAATACCGCTCAGACAATAGGGATTGCCTGATTCAAATCGCTGCCAAAAAGAAGAAAGATAGGGTCATTCTTACCCTTGAGGATAACGGTTTGGGAATCGATATGAAAAAGCACGAAAAGAATCTTTTTGGAATGTATAAAACGTTTCATGGAAACACGGATGCCAGAGGTATAGGTCTTTTTATTACAAAAAATCAGGTGGAATCAATGGGAGGTAACATTAGTGCGGAAAGCCAAGTAAACAAGGGAACAAAATTCACTATAGAACTTGTAAGTGCATGAAAACAAATTTGATTTTAGTAGATGACGATCCCATTTTTCAATTCGGAATGCAACACCTGGTCAAAGGGTTGGCAATGCAGGTCAATCTAAAAGTATTTAGCAGTGGTGTGGAGCTCTTGGAGTTTTTGTCTGCAGCTGATCCTGATGAGATTCCTGATGTCATTTTACTCGACCTCAATATGCCCGTGATGAATGGCTGGGAAGTCTTGGACCGGTTGAAAGATATTGAACTCGGAAAAAAAGTTGCGATCTACGTTTGCAGTTCTTCTATTAATCCATCCGATATTCGCAAAGCAAAAGAAATTAATATTGTTTCTGAATACATTATCAAGCCGCTCAATTTGGAAGAACTTGATGAGCTTCTTGATGAAGCTAAATAGGAATACAGCCAGAGTCCTTCTCGTCGAATTTCTACGGCCTCACTTCTTTTATTGGCCGTCACTTCGAGATTTTTTGCAATTGCTCACAAAGAAAAGTGTTGCTTTTTCGAACCGGATTGTAGATTTCTCTTACAGCTTTACCCGGGTAGTTTTTATCAGTTTGTCCTAATAATGTGGGTTTTACGATCCGGGGCGGTTTTTGCAATTGGATTTGACGCGAACCAAACGAATTGCAATGAGATCTACTACGCCATTTGCTTACATCATCGACGACGACCCTTTAAATAATGCTGTTCTCACAAAGGCTCTTCAAAAAAAAGAATTGGTGGATACAGTGCTGTCCAGTACCTCAGCAGAAAATGCCCTGTTTTATTTAGATCAGCTCGAGTCTGAAGGCAGAGCTTTTCCCGATCTCATCTTTGTGGATCTTAAAATGCCGCGTATGTCCGGGTGGGAGTTCGTAGAGATTTTTCAAGATCGTTTCAGCAGCAAATGTGATACGAAAATTATAATTCTTTCCGGTACATCAAATATCAATGATTTGGTAATGATCGAAATGAAAAAAGAGCTGGTGCACTACATTCAAAAACCGGTGACTGTAGGTGAACTTGAAGTGCTTTTTTCGAATTTTGTCAATCAAAAAGTGTGACAAGGGTCTTAGATTTTTCCAACCTGCTTTACTTAATTTCCGAGAGGACACGAACGATTAGAATGGATGCGCAGACGTTTCGCCTTGTGCCGATGATGGAAGTACATTGAGATAGTACCTTGCATCAGGCATGTTTACAGTACCCATCTCAAGTAGACAATACGGCCTTTAACAGGGTGTTTAATTAATGTGTTTTATTCGGTAGTTTAGCTCGGTAAAGCAATGCAGATGAATCAATTTCCTACCGAGGAAGAACCACTGGATGTAACCGAGGTCAGAAAGGTAAAGCGCATCACCATGAAACAGGTGTTGCACTCGGCGGTCGACGCCTTCAACATTGAGCGAGGAGGCATTTATACGATAAAACGGCTTCTCATCGATCCGGGTGCAACCGTCCTGGATTATCTCGGTGCAAATCGTTATCACTACACTCCGCCTTTTCGGATTTTGATCTTTACCACGGCTATTGCCTTATTTCTTATTGGGGTTGCGGAGTTTACCGAGCAAGCCGCTACAGATTTTTCGAACGGATACAATTCTTCTGTCGAAGAGAATAGTAATGATCCGGACAAATCGAGGCAGGCTTTGGAGTCAATGATTCACTTAATGGAGGAAGTACAAGGTTATACCAATCTTATTCTCTGGACTTTTATTCCTTTTTCGGCTCTTTTTACTTGGCTGATTAATCTTAAGCGAAAATTCAATTATGCTGAGCATATTGTTTTTCAGACATACTTGTTCTGCCTTAGCAATATGTTGAGCTTTCTTTTTCCGCTTGACCACTTTATTCCTTCATGGGTTATTTTTTTAGTGGTCTGGATTTTGATGCTTTTCTATTACGTCTATGGCTATAAACAATTTTTGAATAAATCTTGGCTCCGGTCATTTTTTGAGATGTCCTTTATTGTAATTTTTAGCATTGTGATCTGGTCTGTTTTACTGGGATTTTCCCTCGGCCTTTATGTTTTAATTGATACGAACACTTTATAATGAAAGCAACAAAATACATTTTATTGATCATCGGAATTCTAGGTACCATCGCCTCATTAATCCGCATAGTTCAGGGAGATCCCGTATCTGATGTCATCATGGGGTTTATCTCATCCATCGCTCTGTTTTACGGATATTTCGCGTTTGATCGTCTTGAAAAACAAAAGGAAAAATGAAAAAAATTCTTTTTATATCGGTTGCTCTATTTGCCATTATATCATGCAGCGAGACCTCAACTGAGGCAAAGAAAGAAGCTGAGCCAACCAGGGTTGAAAAGATAGCATTGCCCATGGTGCAGCTCAATGACGGCGAGCGCTGGGAAGCCAATGCTGCAACCATAGAGGGAATTGAAAATCTCACCGAAATGGTCATGACCTTTGATGCCGCCGAAGGAGATTACGACATCTTACAATCGAAGCTAAGGGAAGAATTCGGACTCATCTTTAAGAATTGTACCATGAAGGGGGAAGCTCACGAACAACTCCACAATTACCTTCTCCCTTTGATGGAATTATTCGGAAAGCTCACGTTGGAAGACAGGGAAGATGCTCTTGCGAAAATCAAGGAACACTTAGCACGGTTTGACACCTATTTCGTCGGGGAGGCTTAGAGGCCAAAACTCATAAAAGTCACATCTTTCATATCCTGATTATTGATGCCGGTGCGTTTTACATCTTCGGGCAACTCCTCCCAGTTCAGTCGTTTTCCATTGTAGTAAATGTTGGATGAATCACTTGATTTGCCATTGATTGAGTAAGTGTTCTTGGTCAGTCTTCCGGCATGGGTTCCTGGTATCATCTCAAGAACTCCATCACCGTCTACATCTATTTGAATCCAGTTAAGTTTCAGAATACGGTGGTATGTTCCATCCACCTGCATTTCTAATATGGTCTCATTGAAATTGCTCATTAACTTTTCAGCGTCTTCGATGTCGCGCTGAATGGCAAAGCAAAGGGCTTTCGTTAACAGAGGGGTGTCCCCTAGTTCCAAATGTTTTTCGGCATCTTTGGCTTGGTAAGATCTGAGGTAGGCTACTAAAAGTCCATCTACCAGAATATAATCGAGCTTTTTTTCAAGAAGCATCAGAACATTGGCTTGATCACTTTTTCCATCGGTGAAGTATACTCCTTCGACATTTTCGATTTCATCGCCGTAAGCATAACCTTCTACCAATCCCACTCTTTTTCCTTTTAGGTCTGCCATGCTGCTCGCACTCACATCAGCGCCTTTCAACCCTACCAGAATGAGTTGGTTATACAGAATAGGCTTGGAGTAAAGTAGAAACTCTTCTCGATCAGACGTTTTCCAAAGGGCAGGACTACCTTGAAAACTCTTTGCTTTCAAGCCTTTTATCACCGTTTCGAAATCAAGCACACGTTCTTTTACTGCGATGGAATTTCTGTTCAAGGCCGTTTTGACAATTTCCGTGGCCACGGCAGTCTCCCCCGGAGTGTTTGTAAATGGAGGCCAAACGTCGTATGCCAGCCCTAGTTGAGTGGTTTGGCTGTAGCCAATAATGGCAAGTATGAGCGCAATCGCCAGCGTGCAGATTTTCATCAAATGGAATTTTCGTGAAAGATACACATCCAAAGCAGCTGAAGCCCAAGTATGAAAACTAAAAGAAATAGGGATTAAATTTTCACCACCCGATTTGTCACGGTCTCTCTCAATTTCTGGTCGTAAGTGGTCATGACTATCATCCCCGGAAAGTCGATCAACGCATTGTTAAGCGCCGTAATGCTTTCCAGATCGAGGTGGTTTGTCGGTTCATCGAGCATCAGAAGGTTGGGCCCTGCCAACATAGCTTTTGAAAGCATGCACCGCACTTTTTCACCTCCGCTCAATACGCTGCATTTTTTCAGGGTTTCCTGTCCCGAGAAAAGCATTTTACCTAAAAACCCTCTAATGTAGAGTTCGTCTTTATTGGAAGAGTATTCGCGCAACCAGTCTATCAAATTATCATCGCTTTGGAAATAATTGTCATTGTGACCGGGAACGTAGGCAGGTGTGATGGTCAAGCCTAATTCAACTTCACCCGAATCCGGTTTCATTCGGCCGTTGATTATTTCATAAAATGCGGTGGTGGCCAAGCTATTGTCACTTTCCAGTGAAATTTTCTCTCCTTTTTGAATATTTAGGTCAAAATTCTCAAAAAGCGGTTTGCCATCGAGGTACTTGGTAAGACCTCTGACGTGTAGTATTTGATCTCCTGCCTCACGTTCGGAATTGAAAATGATCGCAGGATACTTTCTGTTGCTGGGCTTGATGGTGTCCACATCGATTTTTTCCAGCAGCTTTTTACGGCTGGTGGCTTGTTTCGATTTGGAAGCGTTCGCACTAAATCGCGAAATGAATTCCTGAAGCTCTTTCTTCTTTTCTTCAGCCTTTTTGTTCTGATTTGATCTTTGGCGCAAAGCCAGCTGACTACTCTCGTACCAGAAGGTATAGTTTCCGCTGTACATATTGATTTTGCCAAAGTCAATATCGGCAATGTGTGTACAAACCGTGTCAAGAAAGTGACGGTCGTGGGATACGACGATCACGGTATTTTTAAAATCGAGCAGGAAGTCCTCGAGCCAGTTAATGGTTTGAGAATCCAGATCGTTGGTAGGCTCATCCAGAATCAGCACATCGGGGTTTCCGAAAAGCGCTTGTGCCAACAGTACACGAACTTTTTGCTTACCCGTGAGGTTGCGCATTTCCATGAAGTGGAGATTCTCGTCGATCCCAAGGCCGGACAGGAGAGAGGCGGCATCGCTTTCGGCATTCCAACCATCCATTTCGGCAAAATCGGCTTCGAGCTCGGAAGCTTTCATTCCGTCTTCTTCCGAGAAATCTTCTTTGGCGTAAATCAGCTCCTTGGCGTGAATGATGTCCCACAATTCCTTGTGTCCCATCAAGACGGTGTGCAGTACCAGATTGTCATCAAAGGCAGAGTGCTCTTGTTTGAGCACCGCCATTCTCTTGCCCGATTCGAGGTGAACCGAACCCGTATTGGCATCAATATCGCCTGATAGAATTTTCAAGAATGTCGATTTACCCGCACCATTCGCACCGATCACTCCGTAGCAGTTGTCACCGTTGAACGAGAGGTTGACATCGTCAAAGAGTATTCTTTTTCCGTATTGGAGACTTATATTTTGTACTTCCAGCATAGCCGATCATTTTAAAAAGGGCCGCAAAGGTAGTGATTTATTGGCTCTTTTGGGTGGAGCTGCTCTTCTGTCGCCGGTTAATTGAGGTATGGCCCGTCAAGGATTTCAATATGATTAACTTTGCCCTCTAAAACCATATAAATCATGAAACGAATAATAAAATTAGTACCTGCTTTCTTATTGGTTGTTTTCTTCGCAGCCTGCGAAACCACTGATGTTGTTGAGTCCGGCATTTATACCGGCACCATTGACGAAGTGGAGCCTGCCAAAACCGAAATTTATGTCAAGACCGCCGAGGGGGAGACCTTAGAACTTTATTTTACAGAAGAGACTTCCCTCAGCAGAGCCGGCGAAGAGGTAGATTTCTCCATGCTCGAAGAGGGTATGACTGTAGAAGTAGAGGTGGAGAAAGTAGGAAAGCGACTCGATCCGATTTCCGTTGAGATTATGGAATAAATATGAATCAACTTCCTGACTTTTGGCGCACCGAAGTGTTTCATCCGCTTTCGGTTCATCTTCCTATTGCCCTACTTTTAATGGCTACGTTTTTTAAACTGGTATCCCTTTGGAACAATGGCGAAACTTGGAATAAGGGAGGAAGTATTCTGCTTTTCGTCGGAGTAATCGGTGGCTGGATAAGCATCTACACAGGCAATTTGGCCGATGGAATAGTCTCGAGAGAACTTTGTGATCCCACCGTTTTGAAAGATCACGAAAATGCTTCTCTCGTAACGGTGTGGCTCTTCACTTCAGTGGTGCTCATCGAAATGATTCATGGCTTTCTCCAAAAGGCTTGGCTGAAGCTGCTGATGGTAATGACAATGCTTATAGGATCAGGATTTTTGGGTTATACAGGACACTTGGGAGCCACCCTGGTTTATCAGCAGGCGGCCGGTGTTTATGTGCCTTCAAGTGATTGCGAGGAATTTGAGTAAACTCTAGCGCATTACGTCTCTAATTGACTCGTCTTTTTGAAATTGGGTAGCGGCATAAGGGCAGAGAGGCATAATTTTGAAATCATCCTCTCTCGCTTTTTGAACTAAAACGTCGAGCAAAAGTCTGCCAAGTTCTTGGTCTCGGTAGTTTTCATTCACGTAAGTGTGATCGATGATAATCAATTCTTTTGAAGCTACTGAGAAGGTCATTTCCGCCACTCTGTTACCGTCATCTTCAAAATAGGCAGAACCCTTTTTCTCACCTTTTTCTAATTTGATTTCCATCTTTTTATCGCAAAATAAGAAGTGTGATGAAACATTAGAAGTGTCAAGGAACAAAAAAAGCACATCGAATGATGTGCTTGAATGTTTAGTGGGTATGATCTATCGTCTTACCGGGTCTTTTGAAAGTCGATCCAATATTTCTTTTTTAAGCGAAGGACACACGGACAATAAAAGACCCACAACAAATTTATGTCTCCCATTTAAAATCGCTTTCTCAATGAAAGGAATCAAAAATTGTGAGGTCGGAGATTTCAGCATTATCTATTCTTAATTTGATCGTGATTCTAATTTCTAACGACAAGTTAAGCCTTTTGTTTTGTTCTTTGCAAGGTCGTTTTGGTAAAGTATGTTACGGCCGACTCAATGAGCCCATTGACTGTGGCCCCTCTGCAGAAATTATTTGCCCGAAACTGTTCGCAAATCAGCGAAGTCATTCGAATCATAGATCTTGGAAAACGATTTATAAATCGATGTCATTCAAGCTGGCTGCAGATCTGTGGAATTGAGTTTGCATAAGGTGCCAACCTTAAAAAACCGCTTACACATTGAAAATGCATCCCACTTCCAATGCGATTGAATTTTAGCGGAGACTACTTATCTTAAGCCTTAAAATGGTAATTTTCTAATTATGGACTCCATCGATCCACTTCTGCTCATTCCTCTTTTGGTTTGCCCGCTTTTCATTATTGCAGGATTGATCCTCGTTTATACTCCTCCAAAGAAAATTAATTACCTCTATGGCTATCGTTCGAAAAGATCCATGAGAAACCAAGAGACATGGGACTACGCTCAACCTAGGGCAGGAAAGCGGCTGATTTATCTGGGTTTAGCCTACCTCTGCACTTCACTTATTGATGTGGTAGTGCCAAACATTTCAGACTGGTCAGGTGCTGCAATGTCTTTGGGTTTACTGCTCATTGGGGTTTTTGTTCTTTTCAGGAAAATGGAAAATGATCTGAAAGAAAGATTTGGCCAAAGTTGATGGAGTTCTTAAAGTGCATCTTTACTTTTTTTGTTTTTTAGGATCGAAAAAAGTCGTTCTTCCTCCAACTTTTATTCGCAAAAGCGGAGGATCCTCACGTTTCTCAGTTCGATTGTAAAGCAAATAGTGCTTGGGATAGGTGGAATAATCAGCTTCATGACGAATGGCTACCTCAAATATTCGCTGCATGGCGGTATGTAGTTTGCCGAGAGATTTTTCAGAAAGTTTTTTGGTATCGGTTTCGGGGTGAATCTCGCACTGAAATAGAATTTCATCTGCGTAAATGTTTCCAATGCCCGCCACATTTTTTTGATCCATAAGTCGGGATTTAATCGGGCCTTTGCTGCCTTGAAATATTTCGACGAAATCCTCTTTTGAAATGCTTAGAGCGTCTTCTCCAACGTTTTTTTCTTCGAAAAATGATTCAATGCTATCCGTCAAGCCTATCCGGCCAAACTTTCTTGGATTTACCCAAGCCATGAAGCCTTCTTCCAATTCAAAGCTTACTCGTGTGCCTT
>DATFKV010000432.1:0-2434 GCA_035268465.1 Cryomorphaceae bacterium
ATTTTGAAGCCAACTCAATACTACGTCGGGAGGTGCTGGCATCAGGAAAAAGTCGAGCATTCATCAACGATACACCGGTCAATGTAAAGTTGCTGAGGGAGATTGCTCTGGAATTGGTAGACATCCATTCGCAACACCAAACGATTCAACTCAACAACCCCGATTTTCAGCTTGGAGTAATCGATGCTTACGCTAAAGCCAATGATGAGTACAGGGATTATCTAAATGTCTTCAGCTCTTATTCAGCCTCTCAGAAAAGGTTGAAAGAATTGGAAGAGAAGTTGACTCAAGACAATCGGGAAATGGATTTTGTAGCATTTCAACTCAAGGAGTTTGAGGAAATCAACCTCGATCAAATTGAGGAGGATGAGTTGGAGGAAGAATACAAGATGCTTTCCAACAGCGAGGAGATCGCTCAAAAGCTGCACGGTGTCGTGGCATTGCTCAGCGAAGGGGAGACCCCGATTCTTTCAAATCTCAAAGAAGTCGGAGCTTTAATGGAAGGTATTTCGGCGTATTCACATTCTTATAAAGATCTGAGTAAAAGGATAAAAAGTGTCATTATCGAATTGGATGATATCGCTTCCGACGCAGAAAATGCATCGGGAGATATCGAGATGAATCCGGAAAGGTTGGGGCAATTGGACGAAATCAGATCGGTCATTTTTCGATTGGAACAAAAACATTCCGTGCAAGGAGTCGAGTCGCTAAAAGCGCGCAGAGAAGAACTGGCTCAGCGCATTTCGGGAAGTGAAAAACTCGAAGAAGAAATCGAGCAGCTCAAGGAAGAGGTGAAAAAAGGTTTAGCTGCAGTGCAAAAAGCCGGGGCGATTTTAACCAAAAAGCGAGTGGCTTCTTCTCCGAAATTCACCAAGTCATTGGAGGAATTGCTCGGTTTGCTCAACATGAAAAAAGCTTCGTTTGAGCTGCATTTTGAGGAAATGGCGAATCCCGCTCCAAACGGATACGACAGACTGGAAATGCGTTTTAGTGCCAACCCGGGAAGAAAACCTGAGCCATTGAGAAATGTTGCTTCGGGTGGAGAGCTTTCCAGATTGATGCTTTCCATAAAGAAGCTTTCGGCTTCTCAAGGCCGCACCATTATTCTGGATGAGATCGATACCGGCGTTTCCGGTGAGGTAGCCCACTCAATGGGAAAAATTATGAAGGAGATGGGTACGAATCAACAGGTCATCAGTATTACTCACTTACCTCAGATTGCTTCAAAAGGACAGACACATTTCAAGGTGTTCAAAGAAGAATCCGAGAAAGCTACCAAAACGCGAATCGAAAAACTGGACGAAAAGGAGCGTGTAGTGGAGATCGCTCAAATGCTTAGTGGTGCTGAAACTACATCGGCCGCCATGGATAATGCCAGAGATTTGTTATTGGCCAATTAAACCCGTCACCCTTTTTCTATATTTGTCGCCTCAAACAGCAAAGTCAGAACCATGGCCAATAACCTATTGAAAGGAAAAAAAGGAATCATTTTCGGCGCATTGAACGATATGTCAATCGCTTGGAAAGTGGCAGAACAAGCCCACGCACAAGGAGCGGAATTTGTCTTGACCAATGCGCCCATTGCATTGAGAATGGGTGAGATTAACGCCTTGGCAGAGAAGTGTGGAAATGCGCCGGTTATTCCGGCGGATGCTACCAATAACGAAGATCTCGAAAATCTCTTTGACAAAACCGCCGAGCACTTTGGCGGAAAAATTGATTTTGTACTTCACTCCATCGGGATGTCTCCAAACGTTAGAAAAGGCAAGCACTACACTGATCCCAATTACGACTTCTACCACAAAACACTCGATATTTCGGCCATGAGTTTGCACCGAGTGCTCAAGACGGCCTACGAAAAAGACGCCATCAATGACTGGGGCTCTGTAGTAGCGCTTTCTTACATCGCCGCTCAGCGCGTCTTTCCCGACTACAATGATATGGCTGATGCCAAATCTCTTTTGGAAAGTATTGCCAGAAGCTTCGGTTACCACTACGGAGTGAAGAGAAAGGTTAGAGTCAATACCATTTCCCAATCGCCTACGGTCACCACTGCAGGTAGCGGTGTAAAGGGATTTGACGAATTTGTGGCTTATGCCGAAAGCATGAGTCCACTTGGAAACGCCGGATCCGAAGACTGTGCCAACTACGTGATCAGTCTGTTTAGCGACCACACCAAGTACGTAACCATGCAGAACTTATTCCATGACGGTGGGTTTAGCTTTACGGGAGTATCCCAAGATGTAATCGGTCGCTTCGCGAAGTAGTCATTCCATGAGCAATTAAATAAGGAGCGAAAAAAAACCTTCGGTGCCATTCGAAGTGATGAAGTGAGCCAAAGCCAATGATTAAATCTGCCACATTGGAATTGGAATTTTAATATCCGCCATCGCAACATCAAACCATCAAACCATCAAACCATCAAACCATCAAA
>DATFKV010000433.1:0-5403 GCA_035268465.1 Cryomorphaceae bacterium
AAACTCCAGAACCGCGCAATCATTGGCGTTGAACCCCGAAATGGCTACGATATCGGGATCGTTTTCTACTTCATCTGTAATCGGTTCTCCCACGAAGCTATTATTGAACAGATTTTCCATATTGCCGGTGGTCATGGCAAAACCTGAGTCAATCGGAAATCCATCGTTAAACCCATTTCCGAATAATCCGATTTGGATATTGGTCAGCGTGTCATCAGCCGGTTGGCCGTTAAATGTAACATTCGATACCTCGACAAAAGTTCCCGTATTGAATATTTCATTGACCAGACTGTCTATCGGTATGGTATTGTCGGCATTTATTTGAGCCGAAAGTCCGGCGAAGGTTGAAAATGAAAGGATGAGTGCTGCACTGATGTAGAGGTGTTTCATGGGATTAAGGATTTTGATTGGTAACAAGATAGAAAGATTTTTTCTGTTCAATAAAGTAACTGTGCAAATTTGCGGTTTCCTTACCTTCGCCGAATCATGAAATTATCATTGGTCATAACCCTGATGAATGAAGAGGACAATATTGCGCCCCTTTTGGAAAGCATCCGTGCTGCTCTTCATTCTTATTCTTACGAAGTAATATTAGTAGACGATGGCTCTACCGATAACACGGTAAAACGCATAAAAGAAGTTGGAGACGAGCACGTTAAGCTGGTTGTTTTTCAAAAGAATTTCGGGCAGACAACGGCAATGCAGGCGGGTATCGATCACGCTCAGGGTGAATATATCGTCACGCTCGACGGCGACCTTCAAAACGATCCTTCAGATATTCCGATGATGTTAGATCTTCTGGAAAAGGAGAGTTGGGACGTGGTGGCGGGTAATCGCAAGAACCGAAAGGACGGGATGTTTCTGCGCAAAGTGCCGAGTAAGATTGCCAACTCCATGATTCGATCTTTGACAGATGTGCACATTCAGGATTACGGTTGCACGCTTCGGGTTTACCGGGCTCACATAGCCAAGGGTATGGAGCTTTACGGAGAACTTCATCGATTTATTCCCGTTTTAGCAAAACTTCAAGGAGCCAAAATCACTCAAGTCGATGTAAAGCACCACCCGCGCATTCACGGCGAATCGAAATATGGTCTCAGTCGTACATTCAAGGTGTTGAGCGATTTGATCCTGATGATTTTCATGCAGAAGTATTTTCGTCGCCCCATCCACCTTTTTGGCCCGGTGGGACTCATCACATTTGGTGCCGGCCTGCTAATCAATCTCTACCTTTTGGGGTTGAAAATTTTTGGATATGATATCTGGGGAAGACCAATTCTTTTGCTCGGCGTCACTTTGGTCTTGGCAGGTATTCAGTTTTTGGTTTTCGGTCTGATCGCCGAATTAATGCTTCGCATTTACTACCAGTCGCAAAACAAAAAGACCTACACTGTAAAAGAAGTTTTCATTGGCAAAGCCCACAGCGAAGTCAGCGCTTAAGTTTATTGTCAAGATAGCCCTTTCGGCTCTTGCCATCTACCTCGTTTTTTCAAAGATTGAACTGGATGAAGTATGGAGTTTGGTCAGGCAAAGCAATCCGGTCTATCTGCTCGGTGCACTGCTTTTCTTCAATCTTTCCAAGTGGATCAGCGCTTTGCGTTTGCTCACTCTTTTCCGAACCATAGGCGTGAACATCTCAGGCAATTACAACTTGCGCCTCTATTACATCGGTATGTTTTACAACTTATTTCTGCCCGGAGGAATCGGAGGGGACGGATACAAGATTTTCCATCTCAATAAAAAAGGATCAACTTCGAAGAGGGAATTATTCAGCGCGGTTCTGCTCGACCGAATGAGTGGTGCTGCCTTACTGGCTTTTTTGGCCTTGGCCATCACTTTATTTCAAGAAAGCATCTTGGAACTTTTTCCATCATTTTGGAGATATTTGATCATCGTGGGTGCCCTGTTGGCCATTCCGGCCTTGGTGCT
The DNA here is from genome assembly GCA_035268465.1 of Cryomorphaceae bacterium. GTDB lineage: Bacteria > Bacteroidota > Bacteroidia > Flavobacteriales_D > Cryomorphaceae > JAKVAV01. The sequence continues at coordinate 1,930 of DATFKV010000433.1, forward strand.
TTTGATTCGGCTGGCTTTCGCCAAGTTCAATTCCGTCACCACACAAGTCATTCATTGGTCGCTTTGGGTGCAAGTGGCTCAATTGGTTTGCGCTTGGTTTATTCTTTCGGCCTACGGTGTCAATGATCATTTCACCATTTATTTTGTGCTTTTCCTCGTGTCGAGCATTGCTGCCATGTTGCCCATTAGCTTTGGGGGTGTGGGATTGCGTGAGTTGGTCTTCCTTTATGCATCGCAAGAATTGCCCATCGACCAGACGGCGGCCGTGGCACTGGGTTTGGTCTTTTTTCTCATTACTGCGCTGAGTTCTTTTATAGGCGTATTTTTGCGCTTGCCCGCAGAAGATTCTTTAAACAAGGTTGACGCAGCGGAGTTGTAGATTGACTGATTTGAAATACTATCCCGAAAATACCTTACAGCGATTTGAGTTCCAAAAAGTATTGGCTCAGGTCGAAAAGCGCTGCAACAGTGAAAGAGCCAAGCGCTACGTGGAAGACTTACGTCCCGTTGATGAAGTAGATTCCATCATTCGTTTTCTCGAAGAAACGACCGAGGCAAAATCCATTGCCGAAAACGGATTGTACTTTCCGGAGATTGTTTTTCCAAACATCAGTCGAGAGCTCGGGATGCTGGGCATTGACAATTCGGTGCTGGACGGTCAGCAAGTGATCAAACTTCGCAAAGTAGCTGAAGTCGCCGCTACCGTTATTCGCTTTCTTGGTGAGAAAAAGGAGCTCTATCCGCGACTTCGTGGAGTTGTCGAGGGTTTGTATGCAAGCAAAGATCTCATTGCCTTGATCGATGAGGTGCTGGAGCCAAATGGATTTGTAAAAACATCGGCGAGCAAGGAGCTGGGAAGAGCCAGAAAGGCTTTGGCGGAAGCCAAACAGAAAGCCAACAAAGCCTTCGAGGCGGCGGTGAGAAAGTACAAAAAGTTGGGCTGGCTGCGGGATTATGAAGAGAGTGTTTACAACGATCGGCGCGTACTGGCGGTAACGGCAGAGAACAAAAGAAAAATTGACGGCACTCTTCACGGTCATTCCGAGAGTGGCAATACGAGTTTTGTGGAGCCGGGAAACTTGGTGAACCTCAACAACGACGTGGCAGAATACCGCCAATGGGAGCAAAGGGAAGAATACAGGATTTTGCGCGAATTGACCCATCATCTTCGCACCTATAAAGCCATCTTAGAGTCTTACGAAAATGCTTTGGGATTTCTCGAGTTTACCTTTGCCAAAGCGCGTTATGCCATGAATATCGGAGCTATCAAGCCCATACTCTCTCGCGAGAAGGACATCGCCTTGCTAAAAGCTTATCACCCCGTTTTATTGGAGCAAAACAGAAGTGAAGGAAAGTCGATCATACCGATGAACCTCGCCTTGGATCACGAAAACCGCATATTGGTGATTAGCGGTCCTAATGCGGGTGGAAAATCGGTTTCATTAAAAACTTTTGGCTTGCTTCAAATTATGTTTCAATGTGGAATGTTGATCCCTGCCGAGGGGCACAGTCGCATGGGAGTCTTCAGGCAAATATTCGTAGATATTGGCGATGATCAGAGCATTGCTTATGAGCTGAGTACATACAGTTCCCGATTGGTGAAGATGAAGCACTTTTTGTTTCATGCCAATAAAAACACGCTTTTCTTCATCGACGAATTCGGAACGGGATCGGATCCCGAACTGGGGGGTGCCATTGCCGAAACCATTCTTGAGGAGCTGGGAAAATCCAAAGCTTTCGGAGTAATCACTACCCACTATGCCAATCTCAAGATTTTGGCGGAGAACAGTCCCATGATGCTCAATGGTTGTATGCTCTTTGATGAGGAAACGTTGCAGCCGAAGTACAAATTGGACATTGGTCAGGCGGGAAGCTCTTATACCTTTGAGGTCGCTCAGAAAATTGGGCTGGACCCGAATGTCATAGAAGGAGCCAAGGCCAAGCTGGATGATCGCAAGGTCAATTTGGACAAACTGCTCATTACACTTCAAACCAAGAAGAACCAGCTAAACAAGGAGACCCATATCCTCCAAACGGAGAAATCGAGAATTCGGAAAGAGGTTGAAGCGTCAAAGCGCGAGGCCGACATTTTTCGAGAGAAACAGCAGGACCTGAATTTCAGTGAAAACAAACGATTGATCCAGCAAGGGAAGAAGTACGAGTCGATGTTAAATGATTGGAACGACCGAAACAAGCGCAAGGAAATCATCAGGAAACTCACTTTGACCAGCGAGAAAGAGGCGGCGCGAAAGAAGGAGAAGGACCTGACGGAGCAGATGCGTGACAAGAAAGAGCGCATCAAGAAGCAGAAAGAAAACCGCAGGAAAAACCGGGAGGAGAGTAAAGAGCAAGCTGCCAAACCCATTCACGTGGGCGACAAGGTTCATATGCATGGCACTAAGGAACCGGGGGTGGTTGAAGACATCAATAAAAACAAGGCTACCGTGGTGTTTGGGATGATTCGAACAATTGTTCCGATAAACAAGCTCAGATCGGCCGGTTAAGTGCGGGAATGTTTTAATTTTGCGATCCAAACTTGAATTCCATGGAAGAAGCTGTCATAAGTAAAGAAACCCTCGAGAGTATCGATGAGCTAAGAGCCTTCGTGAAAAAGAATGGTATCGTAAAAAACGAAGTCGTAGATAAACTCTTGGCTTTAAGACCACATTTTATAGAGCACAACCAGCCTTTGGTGACGCGCGTTATCCGAATGACTGCTGAGTACATTGAGCACTTCGGATACTTCAATCTCAATCTACTCGCCGAGGAGGCTGATACCGAAGCCGAAGAAGGTGAAGAGGTAGAAGAAGTGGAAATTGACGAAGAAATCGACATGGAAGGAGAGGACAGTTTTACTGAAATGAAAGACAACTTCCTTTACTTGTTGGATCTTTTTGCACATCCTGACAATCAGGTGAACAAAGCCGAACTAACCCGAGTGAAGCACTTGTATCTCGATCGTGATCTCTTCTAAATCAATATTTTGGGCAGCCGGTTTGGCTGCCCTTTTCTTTTCTTGTTCTGAAAGCACGCCCACTACCGAGTTAGTCCCACGCGGTGAAGCCATTGTAGATAGCGCGATTGCCTATCACGGCGGCGATCTGTATGAAAATGCTGATCTCGGTTTTGGTTTTCGCGGTAGAGAGTACCGAGCCATTCGCCAAGACGGAAAATTCGAGTACGTCAACACCTACCGAGATTCGGCAGGTGATCACCTGCGGCGGCTGACCAACGAAGGATTTTCTCAAGAACTGAATAACGAGATTATCGCCCTTACGGAAAAAGACAGCACTACACGAGCCGCCTCTGTTAATTCCGTCATCTATTTTGCCCTCCTTCCGGGAATGCTGAAAACACAGGCTGCAGATAAAGAATTCCTCGGAACCGAGGTGATTGAGGGACAGCAGTACTACAAGGTTCGCGTAACTTTTTCAGAGCAGGGCGGGGGAGAAGACTATGACGATGTTTTCCTCT
>DATFKV010000434.1:0-7096 GCA_035268465.1 Cryomorphaceae bacterium
AAAGCCATTAAAAGTTCCCGCAACGTGAATACCCTCGGGGTTTACAACGTCCAAATCTGAAGCATCAACTATTAGTGTCAGTGTATAATTATCAGGAGCAATTTCGCAAGCCACACATTGGCCAAAACACACGGGGCCTGCCGTCGTATCAGCAGAAGGCATGGTCAGTACTCTATTGAATCCGCCAAAACCATCATCGGCACCGCAGTCACTTGGCACAGACTCAACTTCGTCATCGAAAGTTGGTCCGTTAATGTATTTCCATAAAACGGTAGAGCCTTCTTCTACCGTGGTCGTTAAAGAGTAAAGTCCGGAACCTTCATCTACCATTGCTTGCGGAGCAAAACCATTGAATGTACCTGCCGCGTGCAGACCTGCCGGGTTTATAGTTTCCAATACAGATGCGTCAACCAATAAGGTTAGTTCGTAAGATTGTCCGGGGTCTGTACAGGCAGAACATTGGCCAAAACAAACAGTTGGAAGAACGATATCTGCATCAGCAACATCGAGAAAGCGATTGTTACCTCCAAAACCATCATCCTGTCCACATTCTGAAGGAACGTTTTCTGCAGCGCTGAAGTCAACGCTGTTTGTGTATTTGTAGAGGACTGTTGTGTTGCCGGGTACTGCTGCCGTGAAAGTGTAAATTCCGCCACCGGCATCAGTCATCGCTTCAGGAGTGAACCCATTAAAAGTTCCGGCAATGTGTATACCTGAAGGATCGATACTTCCGAGCTGAGAACCGTCTACTGAGAACGTAACATTTACGTCGCCACCTCCTATTATCGGGCACTCTTCACAACTACCGAAACATACGGGCGCGGTGGTTATACCACCTGCTACCACATCTACACCTCTGTTTCCGTTTACGGCGCATTCGCTTGGAACACCTTCCGGATTTTCACTCCAGTCGTTTCCATTTATAAACTTGTACTCATAAAATCCGACGGGAACTTGAACGGTTAATTCGTAGACACCGTCTTCGTCAGAATCATCCATCATGTTGGCCCCGGGTACCCAATCTGCATCGCCATTGGCTTCACTTTGCCAATTTCCTGCAACATGAATTCCGTTGGGGCTAATAGAAGAGATGTTGTTTGCATCCACTCGAAAAGTGAGGGATTCAGTTTGAGCTTGTAACCCTCCTAAGAAGAAGATTGAAAGCATGAAGAATAATGATTTTTTCATTGGTTTAAAGTTTGGTTTGAATGATTGATAGTGTAAAAAGTACACTAACGCTCCGAAGATAATTAAAACTCATCAATGATGCAATGGATTATTTTGATATTCATCATTTTGAAAAAAAAGATGGATACAAAGAAGATTTTTGTATTGCAATGAGAATGAATGATCCAAACCAATTAGGCCAATTGAGGAATTGATCTTTTATGCCAAAAAAAAGCCTACCCGCGATGGGTAGGCTTTTTAGAATGAATGATTGGCGACTTATTTCGAAATCACGAATTTTTCTGTTTTTACTTCAGATTCTGTAGTCAATCTATATATATAAATCCCGTTTGGCAAGTTTGAACCATTGAACTCAAATCTATAGTCAGATTCAGGTTGAGCTACACCACTAAACAGGGCTTCAACCATTTTGCCATTCATGTAATAAACTTCCAGAGTAGACATTTCTGCTTTTGACACGCTAAACGTAACGAACGATTGTCCGTTTGATGGATTAGGTGAAGAGTTGATTTGAATTCCGGACCCTATTGAGAAAAGTTGCCAAGATGAAAACGGACCGGCAACCACCGGAGTCTGAGAACAGCCGCATCTAACACGCCATCCATAGTTGGTTCCGGGATTCAAAACTGCTACAGGAATTACAAAAGCATCAGCATCTGCTTGTGCGATAATTCTTGAACCCAGTAAAACCCCTGTTGTTAAGGCGACTTGTATTTCGCAACCAATTTGACCGGGAATGGCGTCCCATTCAGTCAAAACCGCATTATTCGTTAAGATCGTTGTATTCAAGCTGGCCTCGTCCACAGCAGGGAATGGGTTTTCACATGGGGGGGTGGCGCAAGATGACTCCAATAGATCAGCCGAACTTCTTGGGAGTAGCTGGTAACCATCGGTGAAGGGGAGGGAAAAATCAAATTGACCTCCAATTCCAACTACATCAAATTCACCCGTAGGAGCAGGTTCATTGTACAAGTCTGTATTGTTATCGACTCGTATAGTGATGGTATCGGTTCCGTTGGAAACCAAAACGTTAAAACCTGAACCCGAGTTTGTCCAATCTGTAGGATCGAGAATGGTCGCGCATTCAAATACAACCAGTTCTGATTCAGTTTCTTCTCCAAGAGAAGTTACTGCCACGGGTGCAGGAGTTGGATTGCCCTGAGAAAGAAGTACGATGGCAGAGGGGGCTATCTGGGTTAATCCGTTAAACTGGTTTATAGTTCCCGTAACAACGATCTGGTCACCTTCAGTTACAACGTAATCTGAAACGATTGAAGAGCTAAACACTCCTATTCCTCCTGTCGCATCTACGAGTGTAAATTGCTGACCTGAGCCGGTAAGGTTTATTCCTAACACTACTCCAAGAAGATTAAATTCTAAACCATCATTTATTGCTACACCATCCGCATCAGTTGCGGAAGCTACTGCGATATCAGTTAGAATTATTTCGTCATCCAAAATGGTGAGGGTAAATGCATCGGGTAGCAAGAGAGCTCCGTTGGTGGCATTCGTCAAACCGAAAGTAATGGTCTTGTCTTCGTTTTCAACTGCATTGTTAATAATGGAAACAGAAAAGGACTGAGGTGAAGTGGAAGATCCTGCAAAATTTAAAGTTGTGGTGCTAAACGAAAAGTCCACTCCATCTATTGCAGTTCCGCCTGTTACAACTACATCTACCTCGGTAGCTGATACAGAGGGGTTGATGATATTTACATCAAAACTTACTACCCCGGCATTTTCAGGTACATCTGCCACATCAGAAGCAAAGCCTACTACAAGCTGATTATTCCCGGTATCTTCTATGTCATCGGCATCACGAGGAAGCAATTTGAAATTTCCAAAGCTAAAAAAGCCAATTCCTACCGCATCATACTCGGCAAAAGCTGCAGGACTAAAAGCAAAAAGTGCATCGTCAACCAAGTAATCGCCAGTACCGTCATTGAGAACATATTCTCCAAATCCGGCATCGGGATTTACGCAAATGGCTCCACTTATGGAAAGCAAAACTGATTCGAATTCTTCTACACCTGCACTACCGGTAGAAACGGCTGTTGCAGAAGGAATGGGGTTCCCTGATGAACTTACGGCTACTGAAGTTGCAGAAATGCGGGTTAGACCATTGCTTTCTTGCACGGCGCCCACCACAGTAACGTCATCTCCAGCAACCGTTATTGCGGACCCGTCAAGTACAAAAATTCCTGACCAAGCTCCGGCACCATCTTGAATCCAAAAACCACCATTTCCCACAGCGGTAACCGTACCTGAAGTTTCCACGATTTCTCCAACTTTCGGCGAATTTCCTGAAGGATCGACTGTTTCTTGGATTTCCTGAATTGTATAGACTGTAACGGTTGATCCACCTTCCGGATCAAAGGTTCCGATTGGAATCGGTTGAGCTGCTGAGGCATTTGTGGTTTCACCATCAAGCGCATCGGGACCCGGAATAAGCCAGTCAGCAATTTCGAATGTTGAGCCCGAAGGAGAGGATCCGTTTGCTCTGTAGGCCCATGAGTCAGTATACTCCCATGCTTGGCCTGATCCATCCACATCAATGTCTCCGTAAAGGTCAACTACTACTCCATTTTGGAAAAGCTCTATCGCGTCGTCACCGTTGATTCCCAGTGCTCCTGAAACATAGTCTGAATCAAATCCAAAAAATGCGTTGAACTGTGCGCTATCTGAAGAGACATAAATGAAATCTCCTGCAGTCGCCGAAACCGCCGGAAAGGTAAATTCTTCACCATCAGTTCCACCGCCATTGTTGGCCGAGCCGATTCCGTAAATACTCATGTCTGCTACATCATTTATTGCGTAAATCTCAACGCCTTTAGGAGTACCACCTGTTAGGGTAGCGTCAAATAATGCAGTAACAATTAAATCACTCTGCCCAAAGGTCAGAGTTGATAGAAGTAATGCTGCCGACAACACAGTTGTCTTAAACAGTCGAATTTTGGTCATAATGATTTGTTTTATTAGTTAAGCCACAAGATTACTGTAAATTCTTCATTTTTCCGCGTATCGATAATTACCGAATTGTTAAATGATGCAGTTCGTCGATGAAATGATGCGCTTTAGCGAACAAGAGATGAAAATATTTAAGCGTTACTTTTGCCTTTTATGAAAGCTGATCTGAAAAAAATATTGAAAGGGCATGCTGCGTCGGTTTATTGCCTCTGTCTCGATGAGGTAGCATCGCTGCTATTTTCCGGATCTTCAGATCGGATGGTGGGTACTTGGAATCTTGAGCACTTGATCCCTGATGGTTTTTCGGTCAAACTTGAAGCTCCTGTGTTCTCCCTTTTCAAGTTAGAACAATTGCTTTTTATAGGTCAGGGAAATGGCGGGGTTCATGTTGTAGATATAGCTACCAAAAAGGAAATCAGACATTTGAAGTATCACAATCGGCCTGTTTTTGAGATTATCGCTCATCCTGCAAAGCCTTATCTCTATTTCCTTGGCGGAGAAGGAATCTTATCGATAGTCGATTCAAGTAATTTTTCGCTCAAATGGTCTCTGCCAATTGCCGAGGATAAATTGCGCACGGCTACTTTAGATTCCGAAGGCGCAAACCTATTGGTTGGGTCAAGTGATGGATTTATTCGCATTCTCGAAACCGACTATTACAACACCCTTAGCGAGGTTAAAGCTCATGAAGGTGGTGTATATGATATGGCATGGCTTTCAGATGATAAATTGCTTTCTGTGGGTAGAGATGGCCACATAAGACGGTGGGAGTATAAGGATGGGCAGATAGTGGAAACAGATTCTGTTCCGGCTCACAACTTCGCTATCTATTCAATAGACATTGCGCCTTCAGGAAAATCTTTTGCTACCGCAAGTCGCGATAAGACGGTTAAAGTGTGGAATCCTCTCGATTTGAAAAAGCCGCTGCGAATTTCGCGAAAAGGGCCTGTTGGACATACCCATTCTGTAAACGTGGTGAAATGGATAAATGACCACTTACTTGTGAGTGCAGGAGATGATCGAGATCTCCAGTTTTGGTCTATTTCAGGTTCATGATGGTCAGTCCACTTCTCAGCTTAGGTTCAATAAAGGTACTCTTCGGAGGCATAGTACTACCCTCATCTGATATGTCATAAAGCTCTTCTGCCGTTACCGCGCATAAAGTGAAAAGCGCTTTTGCTCCGCCGCGATCAATTGAGACTTCGTAGGGAGCCAGCTTCGTATCTCCGGGAATGAATTGAATTCGTCTGTCAGTTTTTTGGTCTTTTATTCCCAGAATTGGTTCCAAAATGGTTTCTGTGAGAATGACTGAATCTAAATGACTGAGAGCAGATCCGTCTCCTTCAAAATTCTTCAAGGATAGTTCGTACCAACCACTTTTTAACCGAAGGCCAAATTGTCTTTTGGCATGAGGGAGAATCTCACCTTTCGCCCTTCTTATGTCAAACTTACTGTTCAGACTCGTAAGTAATTGCTCGTCTGAGATTTCCATCTCTTTACCTATCAGTCGGTGAAAAGGTGAGATTCTCAGAGTTTCACCCGGCATAACCAAAGCCATAGTGAAATTGTAATCTTCGGTGCCTTTATGATTGGGGTTTTCAGCAGCCTTCTTTTCTGCAAGAAGTGCCGAACTTGCCATGCGATGATGTCCGTCAGCGATATACAGAGCATCCACCTTTTGAAATGCTTTTTTTATCCTTTCGATGTCCTCTTGTTCGGAAATAATCCACATACGATGGGTTGTTCTGTCACTGGTAGTAAATTCGTATTCAGGCCTCTCGAGTCTTTTAGTCGCCTTGAAAGCATCAATTGCAGAAATGTGTTCCGGATATGTCAGTAAAACAGGCTCAGCGTTAAAACCACACACATCCAAGTATTCACAGAACATTCTTTCTCTCTTCGTTAATGTTTGCTCGTGCTTTTTGATGATCCCCTTTCGGTAGTCATCGGTAGCTACACCTCCAATAAACCCAATAAAGTTCGCCCATGGCGTTGATTGCTCATAAAGATAGAACGCTCTTTCGTTGTCTTGGAAAAGTGCTCTTTCTTTGATAAACGATAAGTATCGATCCCTTACTTTCTTAAATCGTTCAGGACTATTTTTTTTTGGTGCTTCACCTGTTGAAAATTCAGGATTAATAATGTGAATGAAGGAGTAGGGGTTTTCAGATAATTTTCTTTTTAAGGCGCCAGGTGTATAAGAGACATAAGATCGGGAAGCAACCAAATGTGCTTTATCTCTGGGAGGACGTATCGCCTTGAAGGGGACTAATTTTATCATGTTGGACTAATCGTGGTCGGCGAAAATACATGATTGGATCTTAGAAATAAAGAATAAAAAAAGCCGTCTACCAATGGCAGACGGCTTTCTGTAATTCTAGCTAAATGACTGCTTATTTCGCAATCATGAATTTATTATTTAATACTTCACTCTGAGTTGTCAAACGGTAGATATACACTCCATTAGGAAGTGCAGAACCGTCAAACTCGAATCGGTATTCCCCGTTTGGTTGAGCTACTCCTGTGAAAACAGCGTCAATCAAACGACCACTCATGTCATAAACTTCAAGAGTAGTGTATCCTTCTTCTACAACAGAGAAAGTAACGTTAGACAGACCCTGTGTAGGATTAGGCATAGATGATATACCTGCACCCGGAGTGCTGAACGGTTGCCATGGGCTAACAGGTCCTACTACGAGCGGATCAACAGAACATCCACAACGAACTCTCCATTCATAATCTGTCGAGTAGTCGAGAAGAGACCCCGGGATAATTTTGCTACTAACAAATTCTCCTAGGACAACACCAGTCTCAATAACTGGTCCGTTTGCAAAACGCAATTGAAGCTGACATCCTATTTGACCTTCTACCGCCTCCCATTCTATAAGAACGGAATTCTCTTGGATCGTGGAGCTTAAGCTTTCTATATCAACTGCAGGGAACG